>JAFEBR010000497.1 GCA_018242565.1 Planctomycetota bacterium
AATCGCCGGAATTCGTCTTGAAAAGAGACTCGCTTATGGTGCTGTTCCTGATTATTTATATATTTCTGAATGAGACGGACATGCGACGGACTTTCGCAGCGGCCGCAGACAGGACAGAAACGGGGTATCACACCTCGAAATGTCGGGATTTGGCACAACACCGCGGCCGGAGGGCGCTGACATGGCGATATTCCGCATGACCCGGATCGAGCCGCCCGAATGGGCCACGAAGCCCGACCTCAACATCGCCGGCGTGGCAGTCACCGAATATGCGGCCATCCAGCAACATCGAGCTAGACTGATCCAGACTGTCCACCGAGAGGTTGAGGAGTACCTAAACACGCCCGGGCTTTACTACGAGGGCCAGAGCTTCCCGGATCGGCTCCGAATGACCGGGGCGTACTACATCGGGGCGGAGTCGTACATTGCCCACCGCGACCCGACGTGGTTCCAGATCAGCGTTCGATGCCACTGCCTGGAGCGGCCGAAGGCCGGTGTACCCCGTGAGGACGACTACATGGGGCTAGAGGTATGGCTCAAGTGCATACCGGGGCAGTGGTCGTCGTTTGAGGTATTCCGTAACACTGACTCGTCGTCCATCTGAGCAAGGCAGGCCAAACCAAACGCTGCACCTGACCAAAAATAACTGGGATTCACTGGCCTAGCGGACGGCGGTAGACTGACGGCAGGGTGACCTCTGCACGCCCAATCCCCGATCCCACGACCGACAAGCCGTCGCGGCACAAGCGGCGGAATCCGGTGGCATTAAACCTGGATATACACGCCCGGTTCGCAAAACTTACATTATCGAGATGACGAAATCCGATCGAAAAAGCGCGCTCGACGAAGAACCGCCGAAGCGGAAACGGCGATTTTCTGTGTCCCTGAAGCTGCAGCAGTCGCCAGCCCGTACCCCGGCCGATTCATCACCGGCACAGGTCACCGAGAGCCAGGCGGACGCGCTTGCGGGTGGCCAAAACTCATTACCATCGTCAGAGGCGCGAGTCACTCCACATCAATTTCTCGCGCCGGTGGCGTTGGATCAGCACCCAGACGCGGAACTGGGACCGGTCCTGAACAAGGCCGGCACCCGGTGCAGCGACAAGGGATTTTTACCGCTGTCGCTGGGGGATTATTTGCGGTTACTTGATTGGACCGGCCGACAACTGGCGCAGGGGAAGAAAGGTCGGATTCCAGACACTGTCGAACCGATTCTCGAACGACTGCAGTTTGATCACCAAGGTTGGTGTGATCTGGTGGCCCACTTTGGCCGACGGTTTTTCGTTGTCGCCGGCGTCCCGACGACGATCGACGGCACCACCAGCCGGGTCAATCAGCACCGCGACAACGTCCCGTCGGCTACCCGTCAGTTGTATCGTGAGGTCGAATCGCGTAAGGCACCCACCGCGTAGTTGGGGACATTAACAGTCATGTACAAAACAAATGCATATTACGTCCGATTGCACAAGTTCCGACATCACGTTCCTTGGTACGGACTTATAATACTGTCGACAGTGCTGCTCGTAGTGTCCGTAGATCGGGTCGTTTTGGAAGCACGAAGGGGGCGCGCGTTTGCGACGCTTGAGCGGTTGCATGCAGAGTACATTACAGAACCGAGGGAATTGGATTTGACATCAAGATTTGCGTCTCGCTTTTTCCCGTACGAACGCGAGCGACTTTCACAGATCGCCATTAAGCGCCAGAGTTTGGACTTGTCCGACGTTTCTGATCTCGCCGTTTTCGATGAATTGCGAGCGCTAACTGTCATCGACTGTGCATTCTCGGATTCGGCACTCAGCGCGATCGGGAGCTTGACGAGCTTGGAATCATTGTCAGTTGAGAATTGCGAGATACACGTTTACAGTATTGATTTTCTGCGAGAACTTAAGCGGCTGCGATTTCTTCACCTTACCCAAGAAAATAGAGCTGAAGGAAACTTTGTTGAATCCGGCGGGGACTGGATTGCGGAACTCAATGAACTGCGAGAAATTTCAGTTTCCGGGATACCATTGACAGATTCCGACATCAAGTCACTCGCGAGCTGCGTGAAGCTGCAGCGTTTGCGACTTTCCTCAACGCGCATATCGGGCACCGGACTGCGAGGGCTTCGGGAATGTCGCGATTTGGTTGAATTGGACATGTCTGGTTCGCCAATAAGTGATACTGGCTGTAGGCACATTCGCGGATGTTTGCCGCTCAAATCGCTTGATCTCACGGCATCCGGAATTTCTGACGATGGCTTGCGAGAATTGATGGCGCTACCTTGTCTCGAACGCCTCAGCGTGAGCGGTACCGTTATTAGTAATCGCGGTATTGACCTCCTCGTGGAGTTGCAAGAGTTGAAACGGATTGATCTCAGCGATACTCCGCTTGGCGACGGTGCTATTGCCGCGATCGCGCAATGTGAAGGACTGACCCATCTTGATTTGAGCGGAACGGCAATAACCGACGCGGGCGTCGAGTTGGTCAGTTTGTTGCCCGTTTTGCGCGAGTTGAATCTTGGGAGAACGACGGTTGGCGACTTAGGTGTCAGTAACTTGGTCCGGCTAAAATCACTTGAGCG
>JAFEBR010000498.1 GCA_018242565.1 Planctomycetota bacterium
GGAGGGGGACGAGAGTTGCGGGTTGCCATCCGGATTTCCGGCCTGTGCTGCAGACGAGGCGGTCGTCGAAGCTGAGGGATCGCCTGCCGCAGGATCGGTCTGTTTGCCACCGACCTGACCGCGGGTCCGGCTACCTGCAACCCCTGCATTTTCTCCTGGAAAGTCGGGATCACCACCCGTTTGCGAGCCTGATAACGGGACGAGTGAACCATCAGATGCAGCGGTTCCGCCCTCGAAATTGCCAGCGCTGCCGGTGTCGGCGTCACCCGCCTGGTCTCCACTGCCATCCTCCGCGGTGGCGATACCACCCAGTGTCGCCGGTCGAGCGCGCGGGGCACGGTTGCCGCCTGATGCCGAGAACTTGCCCCGAGGCGAAGGGCCTCCGGGTCCACTATTTCCTGCGGCGCCAGTCGCCCCTGCAATTGTGTTTTCTGCAAGTTCAGGCGGTGCTTGGATCGCAGCGCCCGTGATATCGTCGCCTGCGGCGGACGATCGGTCTGAACTCAGGCCTCCTGCTTCACCCGCTGCACCCCAGGCCGGTGCGCCACGCGGGCCGGATGCATTTGTGGCACCACGGTTTTTGCCCGACATGTTCGCGGCTACAGCCGATCCGGGACCCACACCGGTTCCTGCTTTTTCGCCACGCCCAGCAGCGCGAGCGTCCGCCCAGCCATCGCCTTGTCCAGAACCGGTTGCGGCGCGAGAGTCGTTGACGTCGATGGTCCCGGCGGCTTTTTCGGTGGGGGGCAGTTCGCGCGGAGCGCGGTCATTGCGAGTGGCATAACCCTGTTGAATGCTCGGGCGACGGCCTCCCGCGCGAGCCGGGCGGCCTCCTCCGAATTCACCACGGTCACCAGAGAGACTGTTGGCATCGGACTCAAACAATTCCGCTGGATCAAAAGTGCTGCGACCGCGATCTCCCGACAGGACGATTTCGCGTCGTTGCGGCCGGCGCGCCTGCATCGTAGCGGCCAGTGTGTCTTTCAGCAGATCTTTGGCAAGCGGATCGGGATCTGGAACACTGAGTTTCCAATCTTCTTCGATCAGTTCATAGCCCCAGTGCGCGCCCAGTGATGAGAGAGATTTTCTGGCAACATAATACGACAGGCACCCGCTGGGGCGGACTAACAGCAGGACGTAAGGTTCTGGCTCACTGGGACCGGCCGCACGCCGGCGACGGGCCCAGAATTGAATCAGTGTTCGCGCTCCGGTCAACAGCGGATTGAAATTGTCGGTAAACCCTTCGATGTCACTGGCGCTGATCATTTCGCCTTCTGGCAGAAATCGGAAGCCCTGGCCTGTGCATTCGATGTAGATGGGACGGCGCGTGGTTCCCGAAACCCCATCATAGGCCACCAGGGCATATTCGTTCGGGGCATTGGCCTGACGGCGGTTGGCAACGTCGAGGTTTTTTCGAGTCGCGGCGATTTTCTGGGCGATCAAGGCCGCCTGGGCTTCCAGTTTTTCAGCGCGCTCCTCGAGAGTCTCTTCGACCTGCTCGGTGTTTTCTGATTTGAGGCGGGCCTTCAGGATCTGGTCCTGCAGCTCGCGCAGGCGTTTTTCGGCCTCGGCCAGTTGCTGGTGGGTTACGCGATAGTGCGATTGCCGTTGTTCGAGTGCGGTGCGCGCCGCCTCCGCCTCGGCCAGCCAGCCATTCCGGCGGCGTTCGCGTTCCGCTTCGATTTCTTCCGCGGACGGGCCACTCGGGACTGGTGCTGGTGCGGCTGCTGACTCGTCGGCCGTTTCTTGAACCGCCGCCATGCGTGCCAGAGCGCGTTCCTTGATCTTCGGCGTCATGGCCAGCAGCATCAGGATGAGCGCCCCCATCGTGCAGACGAGGGTGTCCAGAAACGGGAACAACGACATCGAGGAGTTGGTAGTCGGACGATGACGACGACGCATTAATCAATTCCTCGAAATTAAGCGGCGTGAGCCTTGGCGCGAATCGTCAGCATGTGGACGGCAGCGTTGAGACTGTGGATTGATTCTTCGAACGCTTCGATCGCGCGGACTGACTGCAGATTGTGTGTCAGCGTATCCTGCAGTCGCACCAGTGCCTGTTCTTCCTCCGCGACCGACTGCAGCAGTTCATTCCGTTGTTGCAGTTCACCGATTTGGGCTGTCAACGATTCGGTTGCCCGGGCGAAATCATCTCGCCAGGTATGGGCCGACTTCTCGAACACGGTGATGAGTTTTTCGATCTTCTGGGTATGGTCCTGCCGATCGGCGGACATGGCGGCCAGGGTCGATTGCCAGATTTCAGCAAGCTGCTGGTGGAAGGCCTGTTGGTGTTCTTCTCCCATCTGCTGCAAGCCGGCCGTGACGCGGGTGAGTTCCATCCCGACGGCCCGGAAGCAATGGAGAAACTCGGAACGCGCCTCTTCGAGTTGACGCTGGTGCCCCGTCAAGGTGCCCTGCATCCCCTGTTCCAGTGCGACTGCGAATTTTGCCTGCTGTGATTCGGCGATCTCTGTCCAGCGCGTGCGCATCTGTTCCAGGGCCGATTGCCACATTTGTGTCTGCTGAGTGACCAGGTCCGCGGACTGCTGGAACGCATGGCCGGCTACAGGAGCGTGTCCCACCAGCGACGTCTGTGATTCCGGGAAGTGGAAACAGGGCGAGACCTGCAGGATGCCAAATTGTTCGATGCGAGACAGAACCTGGGTTTCGGCCCGTTCTACAAACAGCTTGCCGAACACCAGGGTGAGCGACAGCCCCAGCGAGACCGCCAGAGGCACGAAGGCGTTTTCGAATCCCGCCACGATTCCCGGCATGGATGCATCCAGGTCTTGTGGATTCACCGAGTGAATCGTCGAGATGATTCCCAGGACGAGGCCCAAGGCACCAACGAGTGGCACACCCCAGATAATGGTGCGCACCAATGCGTAGCTGTGAGACAGAGCTTCGAGTGCCAGATCGGCACGGTACCGCAGATAGTCTTCCAGGCTGGATTTGGAATGGCAGCCCTGGATGTACTGGCAAACTTCGTGAATTCGACTTACCTCTTTGGTGCGCAAGAAGCTGTTGGGAATCATCGCCGTCGACGCCATTAGTTCAGTTGCTCGTTCGCGAGGTGTTTCAATGCCATCCAGCGAGTCGGCGTCGATCACCACCAGTTTCAAGGCGCGATGATCGAGGATCAGTCCCAGAATCTTGCGCAAGAGTACGGCAACCCCGGTGAAAAACAGGCCGGCCGCGACGTAACTCGTCCAATGTCCGGTGAGGGTCCGGGCCAGCGTATCGAGCCCCGTAGGAGCTTGTGACAGGACGAAGTGAAAGACGCCGGTCAACACCGGCCCGCACACCCAGGGAGTCAGTATGATTTCCCAGGGAGCTGCAGGTGTGGCGATGTTAACCGCAGGGGCAAATCTTCGTGACTTCGCTGATGACATCCTGTCGTTCCTTCCAGAGACGGCGATTAAATCCATTTCGACCCTGATGTTGCACAGGAGATCCGCCGCCTGGTCAATCGGCCTGAGCTGATTGTCGCGGCATAATCCCTGTTTTCGGCATAATCATCAATATCGACCCAGATTACCGACGGGATTGACGAAAAAATTTGTAAAAGATGCAATCCTCGGAAGTCATAGGCCGTATTCGGTGCGATTGAGGGAGACGTGAGGTCGCTCTGAACCACTAAACTGAAAATTGGGTGGTCTGTTTGCGTTGCGGGGGAATGCGTAGACTTCGGTGTCTTTCGATTCTTTCGCGAATTCCGGCATTACCGCTTCATTTTCGCCGATCATTATTCCAGGTACTTCTTAACGACCACGCGACTACGAATTCCCTTGCACAGGCACCGATGTTCCGCGAGCCCTCTCTGACACGATGGAGCAAAAGGCCTGGCCGTGGTTTGTGGGGCTGTGCAGTTGCTTTCACGATGGCTTTGGTTGCCGTTGGTTGCTCAACGGCCAGCCACCAAACGGCAAGCGTTGTCCGGGGATTGGCCCCTGAGCCAGAGTCAGTCTCGTCGGTCCCGTCAGCACAGGATTTGCGGTCTGAAGCAAATCCGGCCTCGCCTGATAATCCGCATGACAAATCCGCGGACGATGTTCCGGTAGAAATTCCTTTATCGGTTGTCCCCGAGGAGGGCTTGGGCTCGGCTGTGGAGGAACCTGCCTGGCTTTCTGAAACCGGGCCGGTGCATCAGATCAACTGCGGGGCCCCCGAAACGATTCGATTGGGGTGTCGTCCATTTCTGCCCTACACGTGGGATGGAGAACGACACGTTCCTGCTGGTGAAACCTTCGAACTTTGGCCTGACCTGAAATCCCTCCCCGGGATGTTGTGGGCCGATACGAAATCGATGTTCACTTTGCAGAACGCGTTTGTGCTGGGGGCGGCGGCCGGTGCCGCGGTCTGGATTCGTGACGATCTCGACCAGCAGGTCCGCAATGAAACTGCCGAACATCCGCTGCGTTGGGGGCAGGGGAGTGTCGTCCTGCGACAATTCGGCGAATACACAGTTCAGGTCCCGGCCTTGGTCGGGGTCTATGCCGTGGGACTGTGGACACAGGACCCGACTTTGCATGAATTCTCGCTGACGACGATCTCGGCTTATACAATCAGCGCGGTCACCACGGTGACCATTAAGGCCATAACCAACACGCAACGGCCGTCCACTGAATTCCAAAATGGCCAATACGGATTTCCGTCTTTCCACACGTCGAGCACGTTTGCGATTGCCGCCTGCATCGATGAATTCTACGGCTGGCAGGTCGGGGTTCCGGCCTACGTCATGGCGGGACTCGTCGGCTGGAGCCGAATCGATCAGCGCGAACACGATCTTTCGGACGTCTTGTTCGGCGCCGTCTTGGGTATTGTCGTGGGCAAGACCGTCTCCGCCGCGCATTTTGACCGCATTGCCGACATGAAAATCACGCCATACTACGATTGGCAGAATCAGGCGACGGGTGTCGCATTCGAGAAGCGGTTCTAAGGCCTTGAGGTTGGGACTCGCGGGTCAGCCGACGTCGCCAGCTGGAAGTCGACGTTGCCACTCGGGACGTAAGATGCGGCCAGTTTGAGTTGCTGCGAGCACTCTCCCCTCGCCTTTTCACAGGAATCCGTGCGGACTCCCGTCCTGTGCGACCCGAGGGACCGGTTCGGACAATGTGTTTTCTGTCCGATCGCTTCGATCATGAGACCGCATGCATTAAACTCGGCCATTCGCGGTGGACTGTTCTTCTCCGTTTTACACAGGACTGATTCCGTGGTTCATCAACTCGACGAGTTGCAGCAAAAACAGCTCAAACAGGCAGAGGAGTTGTTGTTTTCAGGGCCCCAGGAAGTGGGCTTTGCCAAGGAACTGTTCTTTGGGAGATTTCTCCAACAGGCGATTCTGCCGTATCCCGCTCCGGCCGAGGCCGAGCGCGAGGCGGGGGATCGTGCTGTTCGTGACGTTCGCCAGTTTGTCACCGAAAAGATCGATCCGGCGAAAATTGATGCTGAGGCGGATATTCCACTCGACACAATTCGGGGGCTTGGTGCTGTCGGAGTACTGGGGGCCACGATTGCACCAGAATATGGCGGACGCGGGCTCACCCAGCAAAATTACTGCCGCATGATGGAAGTGATCGGAGGTCATTGTGCGGCGACTGCCGTGTTTGTGAATGCGCACCATTCGATCGGTTTGCGGGCATTGCAGTTATTCGGCACCGAATCGCAACGGCAGAAATGGATGGGGCCGCTGGCCCGTGGCGAAAAAATCGCGGCGTTCGCCCTGACAGAACCTGAGGCGGGATCCGATGCCGCCAACGTGCGCACGACAGCCCACGCCGCACCTGATGGCAAGGGGTTTATTCTGAATGGCCAGAAACGTTACATCACCAATGGCGGGATTGCCCAGGTGCTGACGGTCATGGCTCGTACTCACGATCCGCAGGATCCGGACGGCAAGGTGACTGCTTTTCTGGTGACACCAGATATGTCCGGATTTGAAGTCGTGGATGCACGGATGCCGAAATGCGGGATCCGCGGAACGGCAACGGCCCGTCTCGCGTTTCGAGACATGTATGTGCCGCGTGAGAACATTCTCGGCACCTACGGGAAGGGGCTGCGCCTGGCCCTGACTGTCCTCGATTTCGGTCGCACGACTTTTGGAGCCAGTTGCACAGGGGCAGCCAAGTTCTGTCTGGACAAGGCCGTGGAATATGCCCGCGCCCGCCAGCAGTTTGGGAAATACCTCGGGGATTTCCATCTGGTCAAACAGAAAATTGCCCAGGCCGCGGCGAATACGTTTGCCATGGAATCCGCAACGTACCACACAGCCGCATTGATCGACCGGGGAGCCGAAGACTACATGCTGGAAACCGCCATGCTGAAGGTCTTCGCAAGCGATGCCCTGTGGACGATTGTGAATGATACGTTGCAGATTTATGGCGGCGCCGGCTATTTCTGTGACCAACCCTTCGAGCGCATGATGCGAGATGCTCGCATCAATCTCATCGGCGAAGGCGCGAATGACGTTTTGCGGAGTTTTGTGGGTGGGGTGGGCTTGCGGCACCTGGGGTTGGAACTGCTCGAAATCACGAAGCATTGGTCAAAGGTCGGTTTGTTGCGCCGCTCTCCGCCAGCGATTCCTGTGCCCCATTCACGACTGCAGCCTGCCGTGGCCCGCTATTCACGCCAGATTTCACAGTTTGCACGTCAGTGTCAACTGGCGTTGATTCGTCATCGTGAAGACATTGTCAACCAGCAGTACATCTTGGCCCGACTGGGAGACACCGCCATGGAGTTGTTTGTTTCCGGGTGCGTCTATTCACGCCTGGTAACTTTGATTCAGCATCCGGATGCCGACGAAGCGCGGATGCGGAAGGATATGCAGTCTGGGATTCTGTATCTCGACTCGGCCTGGCGGCGAAATGCCCGCCGACTCGCGGAATTGACCGATAATGACGATGCAGAAGAAATCCGGACTGCTGATGCTTTTTTGTCTCCCGGTGGTCATCACTGATATTTGCCCCGGCAGGGGGCGATGAGCCATGACCGTTCTCGGTTTCGATATTGGCGGTGCGAACCTCAAAGTGGCCACATCGTGCGGTCAGGCGCGGAGTGAACCGTTTGAAATCTGGCGCGCGCCGCACGAACTGTCGACGCGCCTGCGGGGACTGATCGCCGGATTTGATGGCGCGGATTTAATCGCGGTGACGATGACCGCCGAGTTGGCTGATTGTTTTCCTACGAAGTCGATCGGCGTCCGCCAGATCATCGAAGCGGTTCAGGACGCTGCTGGAGAAATCCCCG
Organism: Planctomycetota bacterium; assembly: GCA_018242565.1. Classification (GTDB taxonomy): domain Bacteria; phylum Planctomycetota; class Planctomycetia; order Planctomycetales; family Planctomycetaceae; genus JACQFH01. The sequence continues at coordinate 7,246 of JAFEBR010000498.1, forward strand.
CTGTCTTTTGGCAGACGAATGGGCGATTTGGCACCAGACTGGTCGATCCTGCCGAGATTTCTGCTGTCGGGAACGTGACCGGAAACACGCTTACGACACGATTCGTCGCGGCGGCCAACTGGCACGCCCTGGCAACGTGGGCGGGCCGACTGGTGCCGCGCGGGAAAGCACTGCTGTTCGATATGGGTTCGACGACGACCGATCTCATTCCCCTGCAGAACGGAATTCCAGTAGCCCGCGGTGCGACTGATGTGGAACGACTGTTGAATGACGAGTTGGTCTATACGGGTGTTCGGCGGACCCCCCTCTGTGCGGTCCTCCAAGACGTTGTTATGAGAGACGGTCGTCGGTGCCGACTCGCGGCAGAGCTTTTTGCGACCATGCTGGATGTCTATCTGCTCTTGGGTGAAACGGCGGAGGACCCTGCTGATTGCGGTACCGCCGATGGCCGGCCCGCGACAGTCTGTTGTGCTCACGACAGACTGGCCCGCATGCTGTGTTGCGATCGCGAAGAATTGGATATCCATGAGGCGCGGCACCTCGCGGCCTTGTTCCGCGACCGGCAGATGGAGAACCTGGCCAAGGCCGTGACGGCCGTCACATGTCGCGATGATTCCATTGTCGAAACGGTCATTGTTTCTGGCTCCGGTGAAGCGGTCGCCAGAAAAATGATCAGTGAGCATCCCAGATTAGAGGGGGCGCGAGTGGAATCCCTGACGTCTCGGTTCGATCCCGAATTAGCGGGTGCCGCATGTGCCTACGCGGTCGCCGTTCTCGCCGAAGAGCGTCTGCGGCCCTCGGGACGGGCTGGCGATGGAGAAGCGACTACGCTTGATCATTGACGAGGGGCCGTTATGAGGTTCATGATGAGTTTGCACAGCAGAGGTGCCGGCTAGCAGACACCCAATTCACGTAGTTATCGCTGCAAGAAACGGAAAATCCGCAATGACGTCGAAAGAGATTCTGAAGGAATTGCAGGCCCTGGGCAATGACGGGTACAAGCGCGTCATGCTCAAGCATGGCGTTCCCGAGCCAGTGTGGGGCGTCAAGATCGAAGAGCTGAAGAAGTTCCAGAAGCGAATCAAGGTGGACTATCAATTGGCCTTGGACCTGTTCGATTCCGGGGTCTCGGATGCCATGTACCTGGCCGGGCTGATTGCCGACGATCAACGCATGACGAAAAAGGATCTGCAAAAATGGGTCAAGCAGGCCCGTTGTTCAATGCATTCAGAGTACACCGTCCCCTGGGTCGCCGCGGGCAGTTCGTGGGGTTGGGAGCTGGCTCTGGAGTGGATCGATTCGAAGGCTGAAAATGTGGCCTCGGCC
>JAFEBR010000049.1 GCA_018242565.1 Planctomycetota bacterium
CCACGTCACCGGGAAACAACGACCCGTCCTGCGCGATGACGACGGCGTGTAGATCGCGGTATTCGACCTGAACCGGTCGTCGATCGAGATGGTCCCCATTCTCCTGAAATACGAATGATTCGGCTCCGTCCTGCACGACTGCATCAGCCGGCAACACGATTCGATCGGGCCATTTTTCGACCGGCACTCGGAGTTGAGTTCGCTGTCCCGGCTTGAATCGCCAATTGATAAAGCGATGGCCGTCGGCGACTTCGTCTCGCGTTTTCTCATTCGGCAAGCGCAAATAAAAATGCAGCGTTCGCGTTGCAGAATCGATCTGATCGCTCAAATACACGATCGCCAGATTTGGGACGGGCGTGCCGGACGGCGTGTGATTCTCGACGATCGCGGTAATCTTCCAATGTTCCCGCAGAGCATCTGCGACGAGCTGGCCGTCTTGCTCGAACGCGTTGCCTTCAATGTGAAGCTCGGAGTAATCGGCGAGTGACAGAAGCGGATCACCGGCCGTCACGAGCCGACCGCTCTCCACTCGCATTTCCTCGACGACGAACAAGCGGCTTGGGGAACTCTTGGGGTTGGACGCCCGGTCGCTTGCCGGGAGCTTCTCCGTGGACGCATCAGGGACGCAGATTGTCAGGTTCGATCGCAACGACCGAGTTTCCAAAATCTCGTCAACTTGATTTCCCGAAAAGCCATGCAGCAACAGGGATTCGCGTTGAGCCTTCTGACCTGCACGAAGCTTCTGCAGCTCGTACTGCCGATCCAGCAGCGTCTTTTTCGGGATCGCACCGTTTTCGGCAGTCGGGCGAAGGCGTTCGATTTCGCGGTTGACGACATCCAGTTCTTCGGCGATCCGCAGGAATTCGACCTGTGCTTGCACCAAGTCTTCGTGGGTTAGGCGCAGGTCAAACAGCGGCCGACCAGGCTCGACAGCTTCCCCCTCGATCACGTGGACGCGCGTGACAATTCCCGTTAGCGGGGCCACGACGCGGCTCTTGGTTCGTCCGTGCCGCTCAACGACGATCCCTGGAACGGGAATCGTTCGCATGAATGTACTGAGCTTCACCTTCGCAGTCTTCAAGCCGATATTCTTGCGAGCCTGCGCGCTCAACTCAATGACACTCGTTTCCTCATGGCCGGCGTGGTCATGCCCTTCATGCGAATGGGCTGATCCCAACTGTTCGTGCTTCGCCGAGTCCGCCCCCGCGCCAGTGGCGCCACGATTGGCGATGCGCGAGGAAATCGTGGCGACCTGACGTTTGGCGGCAGGCCCCCAATGTCCGTATGTGGCCCACCCGACGGCGACCACTAAAGTGGCAATCGTAATGACGACCCAGCGCCTGTCAATGTGTTGAATTCGAATGGACATTGAATTGCCCTTCTCGGAGAGCGAGTGTCACTACTTCGAGGACACGTCGCGAAAACTCGGAGTACCTGGTGCAGACGATCACTGCGAAACAAGAGGGCGGGGAGGCCCAAAGGCAGCGACATCGGCTTCCGAACAGGAAACCCGAAGGGCAATCAGATCAGCCAGACCTGATTCAGCGCGCAAAGTGGCGCAGAGAAGATCGGTGGCCCGCTGCCATCGCGTTCGAGGAGCGCCTCTGCGTCCGTTGACGAAAGGAACTGCGAATCGAGCGACAGCGCCAAAACGGCGAACGGCATCAGCGACGCAGCAATCTCGGTCGCGGAATTCGAAGTGTCCAGTGTACGGACGAAGACGCAGGACTCTTCGTTGC
>JAFEBR010000004.1 GCA_018242565.1 Planctomycetota bacterium
AAATGGTCGAGCGCGGTTTTGATGCCGACATCGTCCATGAAGTCGAGGCGATTTCCCCGATTGCGTTTGGCCGCGCGCTGTTCGAGGGGCAGGGCATCCGTTTCTCGCCCATCATTATCCGTGCCCGCCGCGATGGACGAGTCGAAACCGATGTCCGGTTGATGTCGCTTCCGGCCTTTGCCCGGGCCCGAGCGCTTGCCGAGGAATTCCGGAGTCGCCTGTCGAAAGAGGACTTCATCGCCTTGTGTGTGTGCGGTGCCGAATCGCAGGCGATTATGCAGGCGCTGGAAGCGGGACACACGTTGATCGAAATGTCCGCGTCCCGGTTTGCACCGTGTGTCGTCGCGGACCGGGGGGCAAGCGACGAAACCGTGAACGCGGCGATGGCGAAACTGAAATTGCGGTCGGAACCGGGGCATCCGGGGCAGATCAAGCCGTGGTGGAAGTTCTGGTAGCCCCTCGCCGGGGCCAATGTTCGCCGGGGGCGGGGGGCCGTTGAATGTGGCGGAAAAGTCCGGCTAAGATGGAGCCGAGCGCTCGACGTCGCATTTTGCCAGACCTGTTGCCGGCACGAGGAATGTTATGAGACCGTTGACTCCAGTTGACCAAATCCCCGTTCCGGTGCCACCGGCTGAGCAGATTTATAAAGTGCGGCTGTTCGAACACGATTATTCCTTCGTGGGCCTGAAATCACTGCTGGGGGCCGCCGATTTCAGCAAGGCGGGTGATCGCGGGGCCGGACTGGCGGCCCCCACGGAAGTCGTTCGTGAGGCGGCCCGCGCAATTCTCTCGAACCTGACGCTGCGGCACCTCTACGACCGCCCGTTGACAGACGAGGAAGGGCAGGTCGATACGGTGATGCGTGTGGGCTACGATATTGATCGCCAGCGGTTTGCGGAGATCGAGTCGTGGACGATTGGCCAACTGAAAGATTTCTTGCTGGAGGCGTCTGGGGAAGACACGGCCGCCGTGGGGTGGGCTTTGACACCTGTGATGGCGGCCGCCGTCTGCAAGCTGATGGACACGCATGACCTGGTCCTGGCGGCTCGCAAGCTCCGCCGGGTGTCGCGAGCGAGAACAACTCTGGGGTTAGCCGGTACGCTGTCGTCGCGGTGTCAGCCGAATCATCCGGTCGATGATCTGCGGGGCATCACGCTGCTGGTTTATGCCGGGCTGGCGCTGGGCGGGGGGGATGCACTGATTGGCGTCAACCCGGCGATCGACACTGTCGAGAACATCTCGGCGATGCTCGTGCATCTCGACAAAGTCCGTCGGGCGTGTGGGGCTCCCACGCAGATCTGCGTGCTGGCCCATGTGAAAACCCAGTTGGCCTGCCTGGAGCGGGGCGTTCCGGTCGAGGTGATGTTTCAGAGTCTGGCCGGGACCGAACGGACGAACCTGACGGAATTCGATATCTCGGTGGATCTGCTCGATCTCGCCTGGAACACAATGGCGCAATCGGGCCCACTGGCGGGCACGGCTGAGAAATTCATGTATTTCGAAACCGGGCAGGGGAGCGAGAACACGTACGGGAAGCACAACGGCATCGACATGGCGACCTGCGAGGCGCTGTGCTACGGCTTGGCCCGCCGGTATCGTCCCTTCATGGTCAATAACGTGACCGGGTTTATCGGTCCGGAGACGCATGTCGATAACTTCGAAATGATCATCTCGAATCTGCAGGATCACTTCATGGGAAAACTGCTGGGGCTGCCCATGGGGATGGCTCCCTGCTACACCCTGCATTCGCAGATCACACTCGACGGCCAGCAGATGGCCACCCAGTTACTGGCTTCTGCCGGGGCCAACTACTACATGGATGTGTATCTCAAT
>JAFEBR010000499.1 GCA_018242565.1 Planctomycetota bacterium
ATTAAAGGACAAGCTGGGAGAACAGTCCGGAGTGCCCGACGGCGTCGGATCGGTCATGGAAATCATCATCAACGGCCGCGATCTGGCAAGCATTGTCACGGCCACGCAGGCGGCAATCGCCGCCTCGGTCGACACCCCCGGTCTCGTCACCATTTCCGCCGGCAACTACGGCGGACGACTGGGGAAGAGCTTTATCTACCTGCATCCCGAAAAGCAGCCGGCACCGGCGTAACGGGGGCCGGGGGCTTTCCTCGGCTACTGGCTGGGTTGTCGTCGGGCGCGACAGTTGGTTATCGCCCTCTGCCCGTGATCACGGCCAGAGAGGCGGGGCAGAACCCGTGTCTGTCACGTCGCTTCTGCTCCGTATGCACCTCCGCCCGGGGTGGCGATCGTCAGCACATCGCCGGCCGCGACCGAGATTTGAACTTTGCCACCCAGTACTTCGGCAGCTGTGGCCCCCGCTCGCTGCAACAGGTTCTGCCCCAGCGCACCGGCTGGGCCCCCGTGCAGGCCGAACGGCGCGTAGGGGCCGCGACGTTCTGACAGCAGCGAGACCCGCAGCGGCTTCAAGAACTCCAGCCGACGGATCACGCCATGTCCGCCGCGGTGACAATGCGGCAGGTCCGCAGTTTTGGGCAGGGCGGGGGGCAGGCTTGTCAGGACATTGTGGGTGGCGAGCGCGGCATCAATGGGCGGCGAGCCACCTCCCGACCCGCGACGGATCGAGAATTCGAGCACACGCACCGGATAGCGGCGCTCAATGATTTCCGGGTCCGTGAGCCGGGTATTGGTCATGTGGGTGTGGACCGCATCGGCGCCGGCGGCCGTGGCCGTCGCCCCGGAACCGCCGCAGATCGTCTCGTAATATCCGAAAGTGTCGTCGCCGAACGTGAGGTTGTTCATCGTCCCCTGGCTGGCCGCGGCCGCCCCCAGCGCCCCCAGCAGCACGTCCACGACCCGCTGGGATGTCTCGACGTTGCCACCCACAATCGCCGCGCAGCGTTCGGGGTCATCGTGTTCGGGCGGATTGAGCAGGCACTCCGGCAGCACAATCTGCACGGGGGCCAGCACGCCGCTGTTGAGCGGAATGTCTTCATTGATCAGGCAGCGGAAGACGTACAGCACGGCGGCCGAGACGATCGCCCGGTTGGCATGCAGGTTCAAGCCCCCCACGGCCTGGGCGGCGGCGCCTGCCGCTACGGGGGACGCGGTGATCACGGGGCCGGTTCCCGTGAAATCGACGGTAGCGTTGTCTCCGTGAATCGTAATGGCGACCGCGATGGGGGATCCCTGGTCGAGGTGATCCTCGAAGCGGTACACGCCGTCGGGAATCCGGGCCAGCGCCAGCCGCATTTTCCGCTCGGCGGCGTCTTGAATATGTCCCATATACGCCTGCACCACCGGCAACGAGTACCGTTCGACCAGTTCCCGCAGTCGCAACACGCCCGAATTATTGGCGGCCACCTGGGCACTCACATCCGCCAGGTTGTCCTTCACCGAGCGTGTCGGCCAGCGGGCTGTCAGCAGCAGGTGCTGCAATTCGGCCTCGCGCGAGACCCCGTTTTCCACGAGTTTGAAGTTCCGGATCAGCACCCCTTCTTCCGCCAGGTTCTTCGAAAACGGCGGCATGCTGCCGGGAACAATCCCCCCGATCTCGGCATGGTGCGCCCGGCTGGCCGTGAAAAACAACAGAGCCCCCGTCTCGGGGTGATGGACCGGCGTGATCACCGTGACGTCGGGCAAGTGCGACCCGCCGCGATGCGGATCGTTGGTGACAAACACATCACCCGGCGCAATCTGCGGGTTGTCGGCGATGATCCGCTTGACCGTTTCCCCCATCGCCCCCAGGTGGACAGGAATGTGGGGGGCGTTGACTACGAGGTTGCCGGTGGGTGAAAAAATCGCACAACTGAAATCGAGTCGTTCTTTCACGTTCGTGGAAAACGACGTGCGCTGCAGCGTAATTCCCATCTGCTCGGCGATCGACGCGAACAGATTGTTGAAGATCTCGAGCATCACCGGATCGACAGCGGTCGAGACCTCCCGCCGGGCGGCCCGGCCGGTGTCGGTCAGCAGGATTTCACCTCGCGACAAAACGGTCGCCTGGAACCCTGGTTCGATCACGACGGTCGATGTCGGTTCGCACAAAATCGCCGGGCCGGCGAATTCATCGCCGGGGTGCAAGTCGTCGCGATAATAAACCTGGGTCGTGTGCTGCGTTCCATCGAACCAGGTCGAGACCCGATCGCGTGCGGTGGGCGTCCGCCGGGTGAGCGGTTCAGCGGAATCTGGAGGATCTGGAGTGCGACCCACGACTTCCACACGGGCCGCGACGATTTCAATCGGCCGGCTGGCGTGCCGGTAGCCATAGAGTTGCTGGTGCAGGTCCTGGTACCGGCCGGCATAGTCGCCATCGGCGGGGCAGGGGACATTGATCGTGGCTTCGACTCCCTGGTAACGCAGGTCGAGTGACCGTTGGGGCGTGCCGACGGCCTCGGCGGGAATGCCTTCGTCGAGCACGGCTTGCCGGGCCTGCGTCTCGAGTTGGGTAAAGACCGCTTCGGTCTGCGCGAGGTTCTCGGGGGTATAGGGTTTGAGAACCGCCTGTTCTCCAAAACGGCGAATGTCCGCCAGTCCGATGCCGTAGGCACTGAGCAATCCGGAGCGCGGGTGCGACAGGACCTGCCGCATGCCGAGTTCCCGGGCGATCGCGCAGGCATGTTGTCCCCCCGCGCCCCCAAACGTCATCAGAGCGTAGTCGCGCGGATCGTAGCCCCGGGCCACGGAAATCTTGCGAATCGCCCGGACCATATTGGCATTGGCGATCTGCACAAACCCATCGGCGAGTTCGAGCGGGGTGTACGTTCGGCCCCCGGGACTGGCCGCGATCTCCTGGCAGATGCGGGCGAGTTGGGCTGCGACCGCCGCGCGGTCGAGCGGCAGGGGAAAGCGTGCAGGCACAATCCGCCCGAGGAACAGGTTGACGTCGGTAATGGTCAGCGGTCCGCCACGACCGTAGCA
>JAFEBR010000500.1 GCA_018242565.1 Planctomycetota bacterium
GTAAAAGGCCAGACCGCGTCGCGGCGGTGGTAGACATGCTCGACCTGCAACACCGGGAAATCATGCACCAGACTGTAATACCCCAGGTGATCGCCAAACGGTCCCTCCGGGGCCTGTCGGCCCGGCACGATCGTCCCCGAGATGCAGAAGTCGGCATCTGCATAGATCGGCAGGCGATCTCTCCCCCCGATCATCGGAATCCGACTGCCTGCCAGCGCCCCGGCGAACGTCAGTTCGCTCAAACCTTCGGGGAGCGGCATCACGGCCGACAGCGTCATCGCCGGATGGCCACCCACAAAAATATTCACCCGGAACGGCTGTCCCGCAGCCAGTGCCGCCTGATGATGCACGCCAATGCCCCGATGCAACTGGTAATGCAAGCCGATTTCCCGGTCAGGCTGGTAAGAATTGCCCGCCAACTGCACGCGATACATCCCCAGGTTCGATTTACCGAACCCAGGCTGGCGGACATCTTCCGTATAGACCTGCGGCAGCGTAACGAACGGACCACCGTCGTCCGGCCAGGACTTCACCTGGGGGAGTTCGCTCAAGCGGATTTCCTGGTCGAGGACCGGTCCACGCGACACACGTTTCGGCTGCATCCGCCAGGCGGTCAGTGGCGCCGACCAGTAACGGAACGGTTTCCGCAACGCCTGGGTTGGATCAATCTTCAGCTCGATGGCCCGTCGCACAGCCTCGTAGGTGTCCCGAAAAATGAACCGGGCTCGTTCGATCGTGCCGAACAGGTTCGAGACCATCGGAAACTGGCAGCCCGCGACGTTGGCGAAAAACACCGCCGGTCCCCCAGAGGCATACACCCGCCGCTGAATCTCGGCCGCTTCCAGGTTGGCACTGATTTCTTCATCCAGGCGTACCAGATGCCCGGCCACTGCCAGTTCGTCAACCAATTTCCGCAAAGAAAACACAAGCGATCCTGACTGCAGTGAATTGATGTCCAATCATTTCCACGACAACCGTGAAACCGATCTGTCGTCAGAATATTAACGGGCCAGGCAGAAGTCAGCGAGGATCGGTCCGGCGACTCCCGGGCGGGCGAACGTCCCCGTAGTCCGCCATTCGATGTGCGGTCGCATCGCACCGCCCCGTTGGGCCGGCCTCGACGGTCGCCGTGCCCCGTCCGAACAACGCCCATTCACCAAGTCAGGTCGCGCGCGGCTCTTTCATCACGAGTCCTGCCGTATCGACGGGACTTACCTCACCCATCGAGAAGATTGCCGTCAAGGCTGCGAGCGCATCGTGCTTCGAGATTCCGTAATGGAACTGCAGCGCAAAGTACGTTTCGGCCACAACCAGATCGGAAACGCTGGCCTTCCCGCCAGAACGCCGGACCTCATCGAGGAACTGCACGGCAATTTACAATTGCGCCAACGGACTTTCGATCAGCAGCCGCAACACCAATTAAGCATCCAACCCAACATTCATGTCGATCGCTGATTGCGACCGGCCGCAATGCTGGCGCGTGCCGCTTCCATCGAATGCACAGCGACCGTGGTTTTACCGGACAGGCAACCCAGCCAAGGACGTGGCGGTGCTTTCTGCGGTCGCAAAACCCAGACGCGTTCTCCCGCCAACTCCACTGGTTCCAACGCAATCACATCGCCGGGACGCACGTCCAACTCAACACAAACTTGCACGGGAAATGTGGCCTGGCGCTTACTGGTGAGAGTGATGGTGGACATACATACGAATCTATCAGACCCTGCCGTACTTTGAAACGTCTGTGTAAGGCAATGCACGGTACGCGACTGCAGCATTCTCATGTGGGAACGAGCCAGACGATGCCTGCACCGTGACTCCGAATACGGAACCGCACGCGTTCGATCATGTCGAACCGACACGACATGAGCACAACCGGGCGTCGAGTAAAACTCGCGAAAAAAGTCGTAGGCCCGCGCGATGGTTCTCTATCGCGAAGATCACGCAGGGAATTCGTGCTGCAGCCCAATCACCGGCGGGCGAATTCACGCAACCGGGCCGCCAGCTCCGCGGCCGATGACGGCCGATCGCGCGGGTCAGGCGACAGGCACGCGGCCAACAGCGTTCCCAGTTCGCCAGGCAATTCGGGCCGTTCTCGCAATAGCCGGGCCGTTGGCGAACTGGCGAGCAGGTTCTGGAGCAACTCGTCGAGCGAATTCCCGGCAAAGGGCGCTCGCCCTGCGAGCAGCGCGAACAACACGGCCCCCAACCCGAACACATCGGTGGTCGGCCCGATGGGCCCCCACGACGAGTCAATTTGCTCCGGAGAAATGTAACCGAACGTACCGGCGATTGCCGTCCGCAACCCGGTCCTGGCCCCAATGATCTGGGCCAACCCGAAATCCGTAACGCGTGCGATCCCCTGGACATCGACCAGGATATTGGCCGGCTTCAAATCGCAATGCACGACATTCTGCCGATGGGCGTGATGCAGGGCCTCCGCCGCCGTCGCGACCCAAGCCAGCGCCTCTGTGAGTCCAATCGGGCGATCTGCGGCAATTTCCGACAGACTTTGGCCATCAACGAGTTGTTGAACCAAGAAACAACTCCCACCGCGTGTCCGTCCGAATCCCAGCACGGCGACAATTCCGGGGTGGCGCAATCCAGCAACCATTCTGGCTTCATCAAAAAATCTCGCGATGACCGCGGGATCGTTGTGGTTCACTTTATGAAGCATTTTGATGGCCACGGCCAGATGATCGGTTTTTCTGCGGGCCCGATAAACCTTGCCGCTGCCGCCCCGGCCCAGATGGAATTCAATCACAAAGTCCTGGTCCGAAAACAATTTCAGATCAGTGCCGACGGGGACTGCCAGTTCGCTGTCATAGGGCTTGGGGCCTGCGACCGGGGAGTTCAAAACGCTGGCTTCGGTCTCGGCCCTCGGTGCTTGGGCTTTTGGACGGAGTCGGTGGGCATTCTCTGGTGATTCGTCTGCATTGGATGCGTCAATGGGGCCTATCCGGATTTCGCCATTTTCCAGGAGTACGTTTCGCAAACGGTTTTCCAGATCAGCGAGGATTCGGCGTATCGTCTTTTCATGAACTTGAAGCTCGCCTGCGATTTCTTCGATTCGAAGACCGTGCAATCGCAGTTCCAGAATACGCCGCGAGCGCGGCGGAATTTGCTGCATGAAAGCTTCCAAGAGATCGGCCAATTCCAGCGCCTGCTCGGCGGGCGGTGCAACACAGGCCAGTTGCAATAGATTCCAGGCCGAATCTCCTCCACTGCCCAGACGGATTTCCCGATTCACCGATCGCTTTTCGGCCGTGTGCCTTGAAACTTGGTGATACAGCTTGTTCAGGACGATACCGACCAGCAAACGCCACAGATCACCGCTTTGTTCCAGAGCGAACTGCCCGTTCCGCGCTCGCACAAAAAAGCTGCGATACGCCGAGTACACGACGTCTTCGGGATCGATCCGGCGGGCGATTTTCGGTGCTAAACGGGCACGAGCGAGTACAGTCAACCTGCCGACGTAACGCCGAAACATCTCTGTGGCCGCCTGCTCATCTCCCTGGCGGTGCCTTTCGAGCAGTTCGAACGATGGTTCGTCCATGATTTTTCAAAAACTGACGAATTCGATGTCCAGCGGGCCTTCGGAAAACGCATCAGACGGGTGCAGTTTACACCAGAGTTTCCATCGAATTCCAAGAAAGGATCGAAATCATGGCCCATGTTGTCACGGAACCCTGTTTCGGCTGTAAGTATACCGACTGCGTTGTCGCCTGCCCGGTCGAAGCATTTCGGGAAGGGGAGAATATGGTGTTCATCGACCCCGATGCCTGCATCTGCTGCGATGCTTGCGTTCTCGAATGCCCTGTCGAAGCAATTTTCCCCGACGACGAAGTCCCCGAAAAATGGCATGACTTTATCGCCCTGAATGCGGAAATGAGCCGGCAATGCCCGGTCATTACCGAGCGAAAAGAGCCGCTGGTCAAATCGCCGTAATCGGGGCGGCACAGCGGTCGGGCCATGCGCCTTGACCGCTTATTAACGATCTCACTTGTGGCCCGCCGTTAATTGGCGATCACGAGAGGAGTCATGATTCGGCAAAATATCGCTGGCGCTTCAGAGTTGTCTGCTTTGAGATCTGCCGACGAATGCCCCCCCCCCAACTTGATTTGACCAATCCTGGGATTCGCCCCACAACCTGCAGCTGGCACGTGACACCGGTTGGGAACCAGCGCTGCATGATGAGCGCGGATTCGCCACGGTGTTTATCGCCAGAGGGTGTGACACCCCGTTTGAACCAATATCGACTGGCAGTCCTCAGACGTTTCTCCCAGATCTGATTCACTTGCTTGAGGTTCGCCACACGAAATACCGTTGGATGCAACCCGGTGAACTGCAACTCGACGACCTTTTGATCGCCTCCGGCCGAATCACGAGGAAACTTTCGGGAATTATGTGATCCATCGCTCGCGGATCAGTGCTGAGCCTTAGGCGACTCGGCGGGCAGTTCCCCCTCGCAATGGCCGGCCCGGCGGAGTTGGGTGGACGAAAGATCGACGCGAAAGGCTTCTGCCGGAATCGCCGTGAAGAGATCCTGAAACTCAACCGGCACTTCGACGTCAGCGAGCGTTTCGAAACGCTCGCCCACCAGCCGGCCGGCAACCAGAAACCGGCAACCGTGAGCACGCACCTGTGTCAGCGCATGTCGTGTCGCCTCTGCCCCTCCGCCGTAGTACTTCGCCTTCACGATCCGTTCAGCCGTATCCACACCGACCACAAAGGTCACGCCAGGCAGCGCCGCCGATTTCTCGGCAAACGTCGGCGCGCTCGTCAACGCCAGCGGCACGTCGTGGAACTGCCGACTGCGCCGGGCAATCGACAGAAAGTCGAGCGGCGGCTTATCGACATTCCGAACGGAAATCTCGTAGTACACCGGTCCCTTCAAAATCTGTTCCGCCACAGCCCGCATTTGGCGGTGCCCGTCATGCAAAGGATGAAACGAACCACACAGCAGGCCCGCCGGCTGAGCAGGCAACGCAGACTGGAATGTCCGTTCGGTCACAGTCCCAGGGTCCATGTCGAGTCCCGCAACCTCGCGCAGGACCGACCACACCACGGCGCGTTGCCCGCCGAGTAATTCCATCAGCAGTGGGTCAGTCAGCGCTTCGTGCCTGAGCACTTCTTCGCCAGGGCGTAAATCGAGGGCCGGCAGATCGGCAATTCCCACCGCCTCGGCGAGCGCCCGCACGATCAGTTGCCCGACAAGTCGATCTTCGCTCCGTCGATCGCGGGCACCTTTTTCCAAAACCAGTGAACACGAAGCTGTCCGAGACAATGTCTGGGTGGCGACATGGCAGCGATGGTCTCCCTTTTTCGGCCGGTCACTCACCAGCGACGCCGTACACGAGACCCCCACGGCACGCTCGCTGGGTTCCGCCGCTCCAGCACCCGGTACCGGAGCGGCGGCACTGGCGGCAGATCCGGCTTTCTGATCCTGCGCACTCAAGAGCTGGCAGGCTCGTTGCCGGGCCACAGCTGCCATGGCCAAAGCCGTTTCCTCGGAAC
>JAFEBR010000501.1 GCA_018242565.1 Planctomycetota bacterium
GTCGTTGTAGTAGATGTTCTTGTAAGGACGCGACACCTGATTGACCCACAGCATCGAGTAACCGGTGCGGATCGAGAACGACGGGGTCAGGTTGACAGTGACGAAGGCGTTGACGTCGGCACCGACAGTGAACTTCGTGTTGACGCTGGTGTACGCGGCGTAGCCACTGTCCTGCGCTGTGAAGTTGTCGGAACTGACCGTCTGGGCCATCGTGTCGCCGAGCAGCATCAGTTTAGGGGTGATGCCGAACTCAAGGTACTTCGTGAGCACTGACAATCGGGCACCGAACTGACCACCCCACAGATTGTTCATGGCGTGGGAGTAGATATTCGTGGTCGTGATCGTGCCGGGGTTGAACAGGTCGTTGAACACGCCGACGACGTTCAGGCTTTCCGTCAGGTTGAGGTAACGGGCACCGATCAGGGGTTGCCACTGGAAGATCTCGGCGGGATTGCCATCGACGAGGTAGTTAACTTCACCGCCCCACAACTGGGCGTAGTAGGTTGCCGTGAACGACTGGTTGTACACGAACAGGTGCGAATTCGCGGTCGAGCCGTTCACCAGCGTACTGGTCAGGGCGATGAAGGGAATCGTGCCCACCGAGCCGGGAAGCCCGGTCCCGATACCATACTGCTGATACAGCAGAGCGGCTGGGTCAAATTGTCCATAGGTTGACAGCGGAATTGTGTAACCGCTCTGCTTGCGTGCCAGCATGAACGCGCTGACTTCGATTGTGCCGCCGTTGATCAATTCGGCACCACCCGTGACCTGAATACCGCTGTTGTCATTCAGGTTGATCCCGTTCAGGTTCGGAACGTAGCCGTAACCGAGAACCGTCTGGGTATTCGGTGCGAACACCAGGAAGGGCTTGTCCGGTGCTTCGATGTGGTTCCCGAAGACCGGGGCACCCAGCAAGGCCTGGCGTGACAGCCCGATGTTCCAGTTCAGGTATTCCGCCCGCAGAAACCAACTGCTGATTTTTGCTTCGGGCCCCACCATGTTGATGGAGGGTTCGACCCCGTCACCTTCCCAGGGGATCGTACTCAGGGGTTCGGGTGTTTCAAAAGGCTGGCCGGGATAACCCATAGCCGGTCCTGGTTGTGCCGCTGGTGGATACTGAGCGAACGCCGGGACATGTCCCAGGCAGCAAACGCCGACCACTAGTGCGAGCGCGAAACAGCGGGCTCGTGTCATCTTCCCATTCCTCTGTGAAACATGACTTGTTACAGGACGCATCGGTTCTGCCCCCCCGTCAAACGTAGGGACTGTAGTGATAATGCACGTTGTAACAGGAATATCGACCCGGCTTGTGAATGGACTTGGACAAAAACCGTTTCGATCCCGCGGTTTGTAGCGGTTATGCATCGAATAGCGCTTTTGCCAGCTCGCCAACCCGCTTTGGGGCTGGAAATGCGTAGTCTGGGGTGCTTGGGGGACTGCTGCGGGGTGGTGACTGGGACAAAGCACGCCGTCGAGCACGAGATTCGGTGTCATTTTTGCGTCGTTGACGGACCGATTGGACGGCGACCTGCCCCTCGACTACCTTACACGCATAGGAGATTCAGCATGAATGCACTCGAATTCACCAGCCAACTGGTCAGTTACGATTCGGTCAGCCGACGGTCCAATGTGGCTGTCAGTAATTACGTCCAGGACTCGTTGTCGCGACTGGGGTTCGACACCGAACGCCTCGAGTACGATGATGCGAACGGGGTGCGAAAGGCCTGCATCGTTGCCAAAAAAGGGCCAAATACCGGGGGCTTGGCCTATTTTGGTCATACCGATGTTGTACCGGCGGATCCCTGGTTCAGTGCGGAACATGGTCCGTTTCAGCCAACGGTTCGCGAGGGCCGGCTGTATGGACGCGGCAGTTGCGACATGAAGGGGTCGATCGCCTGTTTTTGGGCAGCGGCTGCTCAGTTTCCCGTCGAGTCATTGAAGCGTCCCATCTACGTCACTTGTACCGCCGATGAAGAAGTTGGCTATCACGGTGCCCGGGAAGTGGCCGCGAAATCCCGTTTGTTTCGGGAAATGGTGGCTGGAAATACCCCCGGGATCATTGGAGAGCCCACGCGCCTCGAAGTGGTCTATGCGCACAAAGGGACGTATGGTTTCACCGCGATTGCACGTGGCCGGGCTGCCCATTCCAGCACGGATCGGGGCCTGAATGCCAATCTGGCGATGATTCCATTTCTGGTCGAAATGAAAGCCATTCACGATGAGTTGCAGCACGACCCGGCCTGGCAGAATGCTGAGTTTGAACCCACGGGAGTGAGCTGGAATATTGGCATCAATGATCATACCCCCGCCGTCAACATTACGGCCCCACAGAGTGTCTGCACGGTATATTTTCGCCCGATGCCAGGGCAGAATCCGGACCGGTTGATGGACCGTGCCCAAGCCGCGGCAGCACGTTGCGGAGTCGAGTTTCACGAGGGGCCGCGTGGTCAACCTCTATACGTCGATCCGCAGTCTCCCTATGTGCAGACGATCTTGAAACTGGCTGCTCAATCAACGGCGAAGACCGTGGCTTATGGCACCGACGGGACGATGTTTGGCGAGTTGAAGAACCTGGTCGTGCTCGGACCAGGTGATATCGCGCAGGCGCACACCCATGATGAATGGATCGATCTGGCGGAACTCGAACGGGGAACGGCCCTGTATTCCCGGCTGATTCAACATTTTTGCTGTTGAGCTGGACATCGGAATTCTCGACGTCAGATCATCGTCTGCCGGGGCGGTGTTGCTCGCACTCGGCTTCCCGCCTGCTACAGCAGTTCCCGAATCGCCGTTCCGTCGGTGAGGGGGGTGGGTCGGCCATCGACCGTTTGGTAAGTGATGGCTCGCGGGTCATACCCAAGTGCCGTAAAGACCGTGGCGTGAATATCGGCCGGGGTAACAGGACGCAGATGCGGCTTGGCGCCGATGCTGTCTGACTGGCCGATGACCTGACCTCCACGGATTCCGCCACCGGCCAGAACGACAGAATAGCATTGCGGCCAATGGTCCCGCCCCGCGTCCTTGTTGATCGCGGGAGTACGGCCAAAATCCCCCATCCAGAGGACCAGTGTGGAATCGAGCAGGTTGCGTTCAGCCAGGTCATCGAGCAGGGCCACATACGCCTGTTCCATCGGAGGGACCAGCGACTTCTGCATCCGGTCAAAATTGTCCTTGTGCGTGTCCCAGATGATGCTGCGACCATTGACTGTCGTGATGAACGGCACGCCGGCTTCGACCAGACGGCGGGCCAGCAGATGCGATTGTCCCCATTGGTGCCGACCATATCGTTCACGGACTGCCGCCGGTTCCTGCGACAAATCAAAGGCGCGGGCTGCTCCTCCCGACAGCACCATCGATGCGGCCCGATCACGGAAGACTTCGAGATCGCCCGATTTCTGGTTGATGATCGGCCGGGCCGACGAATCAAACTGACCCTGTAAACCTAAGCGTTCGCGGAAGCGCTCGACCGTCATGCCCTCGTCCAATCCGAGATCGCGGACTTTGAAGTTCGCGGCATTGGGATCGGCATCCAGCACGAACGGGTCGTATTTCACCCCCAGGCAACCGCCGTATTGGCCGGGAGTAATGTAGACCGTGCTGTCGCAATGGGGGTACGGCGTGATGACATACGGCGGGACGGAACCCGAGTAGCCATCTCGCTGCGCCAACCAGCCCACGAGAGTTCCCAAACTGGGGTAATCGGTGGGTCCGGGGTTAATCAGCGTGTCGTCGCGCTTGTAGGGCCGACCGACGATCGACCAGTACATACCGGAATTATGTCCGCCATGGGTGTGGTGGACCGTGCGGACGATTGCCAGTTTGTCGGTACGTTTCGCCAGTTTCGGGATAAGTTCAGTGACCTGAATCCCAGGAACCACGGTATCAATTGTCTGGAACGGGCCGCGAACGGTATCCGTCGCTTCCGGCTTGGGGTCAAACAGGTCGAGGTGACTGGGCCCGCCGCAGTTGAAAATCAGAATGACCGACTTGGCTTTGCCGGGAATCGACTTCTGGCTGGCGAGCAACTGTGACCAGCCACTCCAATAGGCTCCGAGTGCCGTGCCCGCAGTTCCGAGGAAGGATCGCCGCGAGGCGGTTCCCGAAACGAAATCAACTCCAGCCACAGACTTGTTCGCCATGCCGACACCGTGTACCAATCCTCGAACCGCGGACAACCCATGAGGGGCTGTTTATGTGTCTTATGGTACTCTCAGGCAGGCGGCGGGGCAACGCTGTTTTTGCCGGGTTGCTTTCGACCCTGCGCCTTTCAACTGCGGAAATCTGCGGGAATTGTCGCAGGAATCTCACCGTGACGCGCATCGCAATGCCTGCTAACATCCCCGCTTGACGGCCGATGTCTGCGTTCACGTCGGCCCACCACCTGGAACGACCGCGAGGGATTTGTTTACGGATGGAGACCAAGTTGCGGGTTGAAATGCTGCCGCAGCCAGATGACTGCACCTGCGGCCCAACCTGCTTGCATGCCCTGTACCGATACTACGGCGACGATCTTCCGCTTGAGCAGGTGATTGCCGAAGTTCCGATGCTCGACAGTGGCGGCACGCTTGATGTCCTGCTGGCGAACCATGCCCTGTCACGGGGCTACTCCGCGAAGATCTTCACCTACAACGTGCAGATGTTCGACCCCAGCTGGTTCGACGGCCGTGAAATCGATCTGGCCCATCGGCTGAAACTGCAGTTGGACCACGATGATTCCCATCGGTTGCGAGTGGCGACCGAGGCGTATCTGTCGTTCCTCGAACGGGGCGGGCAGTTGCGGTATGAAGAATTGACCGCTTCTCTGATCCGCAAATATCTCATTCGGGAAATTCCCATTCTCACGGGGCTCAGCGCCACATATCTCTACCGGACCATGCGCGAGTTTGGGACGGATGGAAAGCCTGATGATATCCGTGGTAAACCGGCTGGCCATTTTGTGCTGCTGTGCGGCTACGATAAAGAGACGCGCGAAGTGCTCGTGGCTGACCCGTTGAAAAAGAATCCCATCTCTCAGACTCATTCGTACGTTGTCAGTATCGATCGCGTCATCTGTGCGATTCTGCTGGGAATTCTGACGTATGATTCCAATTTTCTGATCATCGAACCGCGCCGTCCGCGCAAGCTACAGGGTTCCCGTGCCGATTCTCATCGTCGTCAATAACGTCAAAGAGTGGCCGTTCCAAATTCCGGGTGTCTCGGTCGTCGACGCCTGGTCGTATCTGACGCAACCGGAATATGCGACGATGCGAGCGGTCAAGCTGTTCAATCTCTGCAAATCCTACCGGTATCAGTCGGCGGGGTATTACGTAACCCTGCTGGCGATGGCGCGGGGCCACAAGCCGTTGCCGTCGATTACGACGATCCAGGACATGAAATCGCAGACCATGGTGCGATTCGTATCCGATGATCTCGACGAAATGATTCAGCAGACGCTGGCCCCGATTCATTCCGATGAATTCACGCTCAGCGTGTATTTTGGGCATAACCTGGCGGCCCGCTACGATCGGCTGGCTTTGCATCTGTTCAACCTCTTTCAGGCGCCACTGATCCGGGCCGAATTTGCCAAGGCCAACGGTCGCTGGCAACTGAAAAGCATGAGTCCTATTCCGGTGGGCGACATTCCCGATGCCCACCAGCCGTTTGTCATTCGAGTGGCCACGGAGTATTTCGCGGGTCGTCGCAAGAGTGTCCGCAAACGTGTCACGCCCAAATATGACATGGCCATTCTGTTCAACCCCGAAGATGACATGTCTCCGTCGAATCAGGGGGCGATCGACAAATTCATCAAGGCGGCAGCCAATCTGGGTATTGGCGCGGAAGTCGTCGGACGTGACGACTATGCCCGCATCGCCGAGTTCGATGCCCTGTTCATCCGCGAGACGACCCAGGTGAATCATCACACCTATCGATTCGCGCGTCGAGCGGCAACCGAAGGGCTGGTCGTCATCGACGATGCAGAGTCGATTCTCAAATGCGCCAACAAAGTTTATATGGCCGAAGTCCTGTCCTGCAGCAAAGTGCTGACTCCAAAAACGATGATCGTGCACAGCGACAACGTGGAATCTGTTGGAGCGACGCTGGGGTTTCCTTGCGTGCTGAAACAGCCCGATTCCGCGTTTTCTGCCGGCGTGGTGAAGGTCCGTAATGAGGCCGAACTGGCGGAGCGAACGGAAGAATTCCTCGCACGCACGGAACTCATGATCGCCCAGGAATTCCTGCCGACAACGTTCGACTGGCGAATCGGGATCTGCGACGGTAAGCCGCTGTTCGCCTGCAAGTACCACATGGCGCAAGGACACTGGCAGATCGTTAATCATGCCGATGCCGGTGACGACCGGTATGGATTGTTCGAAACGATTCCAGTCGAACTCGCTCCGAAGAATGTCGTCCGCACCGCGCTGAAGGCTGCCGCCCTGATCGGCAACGGGCTTTATGGCGTTGACATCAAGCAGGCCAATGGAAAATGTTACGTCATCGAGATTAATGACAACCCGAATATTGATGCGGGGATTGAGGACCAGGTGCTCAAAGACGAGATGTACCGCCGAATCATGGAAGTGTTTCTGCAACGGATCGAATTGCGCAAGGCGGGAATTGAGACATGAGTGAGTCCTCCCCTTTGTCGCTGTTTTCCGGGTTTGGCGTCGAACTCGAGTACATGATCGTCGATGCGGACAGCCTGTCGATCAAGGCCATCGCCGACCAGTTGCTGGCGGTCGGGGCCGGCGAGCCCACAGGTGATGTCGATCGCGGCGAAATCTGCTGGTCCAACGAACTCGTGGCGCATGTCGTTGAATTGAAAGTCAACAATCCGGCGGCCGACTTAAAGCCGTTGCCGGGGCTGTTTCAGCAGAATGTGACAGAGATCAATACGCTCTTGGCGCCGCTGGGGGGAAAACTCATGCCTGCGGGTATGCACCCCTGGATGAATCCCGATCGCGAGACGCGCCTCTGGCCCGGCGAATACAATGAAGTCTATCAGGCGTTTGACCGCATTTTCGGCTGTCGCGGCCATGGTTGGGCGAACCTGCAGAGTGTGCACCTCAACCTGCCGTTTGCGAATGACGCAGAATTCGCCCGGTTGCATGCCGCGATTCGGTTGATTCTGCCGATCTTACCCGCGCTCACCGCCAGTTCGCCGGTGGTAGAAGGGCGGGCCACGGGGTTCATGGATAATCGCCTGGAAGTCTATCGCAACAACTCGCGCCGAATTCCGCTGGTCGCGGGGCAGGTCATTCCCGAGCGGGCCTTCAGTGAGGCTGAATATAATGAGCGGATCCTGGAGCCTCTCTATGCGGAAATCGCCCCGCACGATCCGGCCGAGGTTCTGCGGAACGAATGGCTGAACGCCCGGGGAGCGATTGCTCGTTTTTCGCGGAGCGCGATCGAAATCCGGGTGATGGACGTTCAGGAGTGTCCCCTGGCCGATGTTTCCATTTGCGCCGCTGTTGTGGCGGTTCTCAAAGCGCTGACCTCCGAGCGTTGGAGTTCACTGGAACGGCAACAGTCGTTGGAAATTGAGCCCCTCGTCGAGATCCTGCTGCCCACGATCCGTGATGCAGAGCAGGCCGTCATTCAGAACGCGGACTATTTGCGACTGTTCGGCTACCCCAGCGACACCTGTACGACCGGCGAATTGTGGGGGCACCTCATTGCCTCGTTACCGGAACTGATCGGACCGGGCAATCCGTGGCTGCGTCCGCTCTATACGATTCTGCAGCAGGGCCCACTGGCCCGGCGCATCACCCGTGCCTTGAAATCGGATGACTTGCCGGGCGTATATGGCCGTTTGTGCCAATGTCTGGGGGACGGAAAGATGTTTGTTTCCGATTGACCTGCCTCGTGAGGCGCAGCCGATCTTGAACCAGCATCATTTCGTCGGGGAGATCCGGTCGTCCTGCCCGCGAATTCCCGTACAAACTAATCCATTTCGGCTGCCGTCTCGAATGGGGTGGCAGGTCGTGGTGCGCATACGGGATCGGCGGCCTTGCGGCGTGGCAGGAACATCGGGACTCGGTGGCGATAATCGATGTAGCGTTGGCCGAAGTGGGCGATCAGGTCGCGCTCTTCAAATACGACAGCCAGTAACATATAGGCCGTCATTCCTGAAGCCAGCAACAGGTGTCCGGCCGTCATGGTGGGGGTCGCCCAAAAGGCGATCGCCCAGCCCACATACAGCGGGTGGCGTACATGGCTGTAGAACAGAGGCGTCCGGAATGGCAATGGGGCGTATTCCTGACCCCGAAAGTACAGCCAGACTTGTCGCGTACCGAACAGGTCGAAGTGATTGATCATCATGCTGACGGCGGGCACCATCAGCCAGCCACAGGCAAAGCCGGCATGGAGTAACCCGCGCCCGACGGGGGATTGGACATCCCAGACGATGATGTCCACAGCACGCCATTGCCAGATCAGGAAGAGGGTCGCCACACACGATGCGAAGACATACGTGCTGCGTTCGATGGGGGCCGGGATGATCCTGGTCCACTGACGTTTGAACGCCGGGCGTGCCATGATCGAATGCTGCAGGCCGAACAAGACAATCAGTCCGGCGTCGATCAATAACGACTGCGTGACTGGCGTTGTGGCAGGCCTGTCGAGTGACGGGAATACGAACAGGTTGCCGACAAAGCCGGCCAGCCACGCGTAAGTCACGAGAAACAACAGGTGTCCGGTCACTCCGTACACGAAGAAGGCGGTGCGTTTCATAGGAATCCTCGGTTAGTGAATTGAGATCCAAGACTGCTGGTGAATGTTCCGGAGCCGATCGGCCGGGTGACACGAATGTGCGTCTGCCCATATTTATGTCGGGCCAGCGAACAAATAGCAGTTGACTTGACGTACACCTGGGGGTGAACTCGCGGTAAACTTTGACGTAACTCCCGTCTGGTTCGGCGGCTGCGAAGAGCCGGATTCTTGTGTTGAACAAGTGGTGGCCCGGTATCTCGGCGGTCGCCGCAGACTGCTCGTCAAGTCGACACGCACATCGAGATTGAGGGTTTCATGCCTACTGCAACCCGGCAGCGCTTGATCGAAGCGGCGATCAAGCGGTTCTATCGTGATGGTTTTCGCAACGTGGGCATCGACCAGATTCTGGCGGATGTCGGGATCAGCAAGACCGCCTTCTACAAGCATTTCGATTGCAAGGACGACCTGATGCTGGCCGCCCTCGAGAACCAGAATCTGTGGTTGCAGCAGACCTTTCGGGACATGATTTTCGAACGGGGAGGCGATTCACCTGTTGGGCAACTGCGGGCCGTGCTGGATGTCGTCGAAATGCTCATCGAGTCCGATGATTTCCAAGGGTGCATTTTCGTGAACGTGGCCATGGAGTTTCCTTTGCACCATGAACCGGCCCATGTTGCCGCGGCCGACAACAAACGTTCAATCGAAGAGATTATCCGGGGTATTGCCGAACGGGCGGGTGTCGTTCAGGCCCGGGCGCTCGCCGAGGAATTGTGCCTGATCATGGAAGGGGCGTATGTCACCCGTCAGGTGACCGGCAACACGCAAACCGTGAGCATTGCCCGGCGGATCGCCGATCGCGCCATTGCCGACCACCTGCCGCCAATTGACCTGCCGATCAACTGAATCGCTCGCGGGAATGTCCAGGTCGGCAACATGGGCGAAGCCTCGCTTCGACGGGGCCACGCAGTTCGGAAATGTTTCGGCTGCCGAGTCGCAGTCACACGGGCCGAACCTGGCCGTCCTGATTTCATGCGACTTAAGTGCCGCAGAACGTACGGTATTGCCGATCGTCGTCGGGTGGTTCCCGATACGTCTTTGAACTGGCGTCGAGTGTATAGGGAGTGGCCAGAACTCTCAGCAGGTTGTGCAGTGGCGCCAAATCTCCGTGGTGGGCCGCCGCCAGGGCTTCTTCCACCAGGTGATTTCGGGGAATGACGGCCGGATTCGCGCGCTGCATCGCAGTCCGGACCTCCGACAACGGCCGGTTTTCCCGCTGGACCCGACTTTTCCAGCGATCGTACCAGGTGCGAAACGCCGGGGCATCGTAGGGAGTGCCCGCTCGGGGTTCATCTTCGGACAGGTCGCGAAACGTGTTGGTAAAGTCGGCGCGAACACTTTCCATCCACGTCAGCAAGGTTTGAACCAGTTCCAGGTCGTCGTCCACTTCCGTCGTCAGTCCGAGCTTGGCTCGCATCCCCTGCAGCCAGTACTGCTGGAACATGGCCGGATATTCGCCCAGGATTTCTTTCGCGAATTCGATGGCCTGTTCGATCTTGGAGTCCAGCAAGGGGAGCAGCGTCTCGGCGAAGCGCACCAGATTCCACTGGGCAATCCCGGGTTGATTGCCGTAGGCGTAACGGCCGGCATGATCGATCGAACTGAAGACCGTATCTGGGCTGTAAGCATTCATGAATGCACACGGCCCGTAGTCGATGGTCTCTCCGGAAATGGCCATGTTGTCAGTATTCATGACGCCGTGGATGAATCCGACGAGTTGCCACCGCGCGATGAGCGACGCTTGTCGATTGCAGACCATGCGCAGGAATTGCAGAAATCGGTTGGGTGTGCCGGTGAGTTCCGGATAATGCCTGTTGATCGCGTAGTCGGCGAGGACCTGCAAGTTGGCGGTGTCTTCGCGGGCCGCCAGGAATTCAAACGTGCCGACTCGGATATGGCTGGCCGCCACCCGGGTGAGGATGGCACCCGGCAACCGGGTTTCGCGAAAGACGGGCTCGCCCGTTGTCACCACCGCCAGACTGCGTGTCGTGGGGATGCCCAGGCCAAACATGGCTTCGCTGATGATGTACTCGCGGAGCATTGGCCCCAGCGCCGCCCGGCCATCGCCGCGGCGTGAAAATCGTGTTGGCCCCGTCCCTTTGAATTGAATATCCACGAGTTGGCCCGTGGGAGTACGGTGCTCTCCCAGTAAAATGGCACGGCCATCTCCCAGCATCGTGAACCCACCGAACTGGTGGCCGGCATAGGCCTGAGCGATGGGCTGAGATCCTGCGGGAAGTATCTGACCAGCGAACAGACCTGCCGCCGTGCTCGACGACACAGGTTGCAGGTTCAACCCCAGATCTGCGGCCAGTGGATCATTCAGGATGACAACACTGGGAGACGATACGACGGCTGGCTGCGCGGAAGCGAAGAAAACTTGTGGCAGCCTGCTGTAGGTGTTTTCAAAGCGCCAACCGATGGAGGCCAGTTCTGGGACCGAGGTTTCCAATATTCAACGTCCGGCTCGCCGCGCAGGCGGGGCTAAAGTCTAGATGTTCGATAGATTGTTAATGCGGCGCGGCAAGCCGGTGCAGAGTTATTGTAGTGCGGCTTCCGATTCACAGAGAATTTCATCAATGTTCTGCATGGCGAATTCCGCGCGGACCTGGGACAACTCCTGACGTTGCAAGGCCACGTTGCGAGGCGCCGTGATGCCCAGGCGGACTTTGTTGCCCTGAATCGAGATGACCTTAACGTAGATGTCCTCTCCGATACAGATTTCTTGGCCAGCTTTTCGAGTTAAGACGAGCATTTTGTGCATTCCTTGCGTGAATGGGAAATCCTGTGAAACATGAGACTCAGGCACTCCAGGCTTTTCTGGCCTTTTGAATGGCCTCGCCCAGGTCGCGTGAAGAAATCGTATTGCCTTCGATGAAACGAGTGGCCTCCATCAGCCAGGTCGCGAGTTCGGGCTGACAGAGTCGGTAAAAAACCTGCCGTCCTTGTCGGCGTTCGACGACCAGGCGTCGGTTTCTTAACAGCGTCAGGTGTTGCGATACCCCCGAATGAGGGATATTGAGCGAATCTTTCAGCGAGTTCACATCTCGCTCGGACTGGCGCAGTTCCTCGACAATCCGGATGCGATGCGGATGAGAGAGAACGTTCAAGAGGTCTGCCAGTTCCTTGGCAATCAGTGCTCGATAGGGCATCCACACGTCCTTGTTCTGTAACATTCAAATCTTTGAATGTTTGAATGGCAGAAAATTAGAAAATGAGGTCGACTCTGTCAATCCCAATTTTGTGCAGAATCTGCGGAAACGCCGCAGAAAAGGCCCCTCAGCCGGCGGCGAAATGGCACCGGAGCAGGTGCGCGGGGTCGCTGTTCAGTGCGACCAGGTCGGGCAGTTTTGTGCGACATTCGGCGGGCTGCCCCTGGGCGACATACAACGGGCAGCGGGGATGAAACGGGCACCCGCTGGGGATGTTGATCGGAGAGGGAACGGCATCGTCGGCGTCCAGAGGCTTAGCCTGCTGCGCGCGAACGGCTCGCTGTCGAGGGTTGGGGACGGGAATTGCTGAGAGCAATATCTGGGTGTACGGATGCCGCGGGTTCTCGTACAGCGCTTCCGTGGGGGCCTGTTCCACGATCTTCCCGAGATACATGACCGCCACGGCGTCGCTGATATGACGCACCACCCCCAGGTCATGACTGATCATCAGATAACTCAAGCCGCGAGCGGCCTGCAAATCTTGCAGCAGGTTGATGATCTGTGCCCGAATACTGACATCGAGCGCGCTGGTGGGTTCGTCGCAGACGATGAAGGCTGGCTGCAGCGCCAGCGCCCGCGCGATACCGATTCGCTGCCGCTGTCCTCCAGAGAACTCGTGTGGGTAACGATTCATGACTTCGGGGCGCAGCCCCACCTGCGATAACAGACGGGCGACCTCGGCACGCAGGTCGTTTCCCGACGCCAGGCCGTGCACCTCGAGAGCTTCCCCCAGGATCTGCTGAATGGTCATTCGTGGATTGAGCGACCCATAGGGATCCTGAAAGACGATCTGCATCCGCCGGCGCTTTTCACGCAATTCGCGGCGACCGAGTTTCAGGATGTCAGTCCCTTCGAATTCCACTTTTCCGGAGGTCGGTGCGATCAGTCGTAACAGGGCCCGGCCCACAGTCGTCTTCCCACAGCCACTTTCTCCCACCAGCCCCAGCGTCTTACCCGAATCGATGGAAAACGAGACGCCATCTACGGCTTTTACGTGTTCGCGCACGGCACCAAAGAGACCGGCACGCACGGGAAAGTGCTTTTTGAGATCGATAACATTCAAAAGTGGTGGTGTCATGAGCTGCGCGAGTGGGCAATCTCTTCGTGTTTCCAGCAGGCAACGCTGTGGTCCGGACCGAGGGAAATCAGTGTCTGTTCGTGCTGGCACTGCGGGGCAGCATACCGGCACCGTTCGCGGAATCGACACCCGGTCGGGAATCTTGTTGCCGGGGGGACCGAGCCCTCGATTGCCTCCAACCGGGGCTGTTTCTGATCGATCCGTGGCAGGCTGGCAAACAACCCCAGGGTATACGGATGCCGGGGGTTGTCGAACAATTCTGTGACCGTCCCCTGTTCGACCACCCGGCCGGCATACATGACGACCACCTGGTCGGCCAGTTCGGCGACCACTCCCAGGTCATGCGTAATCAGCAAAATGGACATGCCGCGTTCCTGTTGAATCGAACGCAGCAGATCCAGGATCCGCGCCTGAATCGTGACATCGACGGCGGTCGTCGGTTCGTCGGCAATCAGCAATTGCGGATTGCACGACAACGCCATGGCAATCATCGCGCGCTGTTTCATGCCACCCGACATCTCGTGGGGATACTGATCGATCCGTCGTTCGGGATCGCTGACATGCACCGCTCGCAGGCTGCGCAGCACTTCGTCTCGCAGTTGGGCGCGGGGCAATTGGCGATGCAGGGCAATCGCTTCGCCAATTTGCGCGCCGACGGTCAATACGGGGTTCAGGCTGGTAGCCGGTTCCTGGAAGATCATGGCGATCTGTCCACCCCGCAGGGCCCGCAATTCGTGGGCTGGCAATTTCAACAGATCCCGTCCGGCGAAGTGGATTTCTCCCGAGACGAACTCCCCCGGAGGGCGGGGAATGAGTTGCAGAATCGATAGCGCGGTCACGGTCTTGCCACAACCGCTTTCACCAACGACGGCCAGGGTTTTGCCGGGGTCGATCGAGAAGCTGACGCCATCGACCGACTTCGCGGGACCGGCGTCAGTGTGAAAGTAAGTGTGCAGATTGCGCACGTCGAGCAGAGGTGCGCCGTTTGAGGATCGTGAGTTCCCTGCAGATGCTGTCACAGTACATTGTTTGTAGCGACTCTTCGCTGGTTGGGCCATAGCCCCACGTGCACTCGTCAGACGGAGCCTGCTCTGCCGCCGCTGGCCGGTGGCAA
>JAFEBR010000502.1 GCA_018242565.1 Planctomycetota bacterium
ACTCCCCCCACGACGGATCTCATCTGTCATCATTCCCTGTCTTGACCCGTGTCATCCCTACCCCTCTATTTTTATCATAGCTAGTTATTATTTATATTGTCAATACGAATATTACAGAATCTTGGTGAATCGCGGCGCAGCCCCCATGGCCCACCCCGGCGCTGACTTGGCCCGAGTCGGCGGATGTGCCCGGGCCTCGGATGGCATAGAATCATTTGGATACGTCGCTCACTTTGGCCACCAACTTCGCCACCACGGACCGATTCATGCCCATCGCGGGAAAACTGCTGACCTCGAAATCGATCCCCACCCGTCTCTTGAATGCGTCGGCTTGGCTCGTGCGCTATCAGTCGCAGGACATCAACAATGTCGGGCACGAGACCACCGGGCTTATCATCGCCCCGGCTCAGCCCGGAACCGACCGCCCCATTCTGACCTGGTGCCATGGCACGACGGGGCTGGGAGATGCGGGGTGTCCCTCGGCTCAGCCTGACCCGGCCCGCGAGTTGACCGTGTATTACAGTCCGGGGGCCACGCAACAAATCGACTATGGCGTACCCGGCCTCCAGGGGTTTATCGACCGGGGCTACATCGTCTGCGCCACCGATTACCAGGGGCTGGGCACTGCGACCATTCATCAGTACATGGTCAGCCGCACGAATGCCCGCGACGCCCTGTACATTGCCCACGCCGCACGAGAGCTGAATGTCGGGGCGGGCACACAGCTCGTGGCCTCGGGCTGGTCACAGGGGGGCGGGGCCGCCGCGGCCCTGGCCGAACTCGACGCCGCCGACTTCGGCCCGCTCGACCTGCGGGGCTGCGCCCTGCTGTCGCCCGGCGTGGCCTCGATCGGGCTCGAGCATCCCACTGGCATGGGAGCCGCCCTGGTCGATGCGCAGACCGCGCCCGACTCACACCTGCTCATGATGTTGTGGGGCTTCGCGGCGGCGTATCCGCACTTGAACGCCGCGGACGTCCTCTCGCCGTTGGGGCTGCAGATTCTGGAAGACTCGTGGAACGTGCAGCCGGTGCATCATCTGAACGACACTGTGTCGCGGCTGTTTCGGCTGAAAGGGGCAGTTCTGAGGTCCCCGCCGCGGAACATCGACGCCTGGAAGCAGGCGATCGCGCAGGCCTCGGCGGGTCGGGTGAAACCGCGCTGTCCGCTGCTGATGTGTGTGGACAGCTTCGCCGGCGGTGCCGTGATCCCGGTCGCCTGGCAGCAAGGCTACGCGCAGGCGGTGCAGGCGTTGGGCGGAACGATTGAGACGGTGGATTTCCCCCACGACGACCACTTCAGCCTCCCCTTCGCCGCCCGCGACACGGTTGCTGACTGGCTGCAAAACCAGCTCACGCTGCCCGCGGCGAGGACTTAGATCAGGCAGGAAGACATATACTGCGGGTGGATCGCAAGCCATGCCGAAGCGCAGGGAACGCGCCCTCAACGGCCATCGAAATGTGGTTCAGGGATACTGCAAAATCGCAATTTCACCAAAATCAGACGTAGTTGTGTCTGCGTGGTCAACTTAATTCACTTGGACACACCTTCCGACTTCGCCTGATCTGCGTGCCCAAACGTTGATTCTGATTTTGGCCGAGCGGTTTCCCTTGCCTACAGACAACGTAAACGGCGTCATGAGACGCGAGGACGAAACTGCCGGCATCGTCGCCGGTTAGTACACCGTTTCCAGGGAGGACGGTGCGCTCAGTCAACAATCGCCTTGATCTGTCCACGTAGCACGAAATACTTGCCGGCCCCATTCGAACTTCTGGCAGTGCTTTTAGAGGGAAGCGGTTCATAAACATACCCAGTCTCGTCGGGCTGGATGAAAGACCACTATGGGACGTCGGTGAGTTCTGCGATCAACGTCTGCAGCATGAACAGGTTCCAAATGACTCGTAGGCGCTGTTTTAAGTTTTACCCAGAATGTCCGGCTTTTGGCGAGTTTTTCAAAAATGTGCCGGTCGTTGGCTTTGGGATCCTCGCCTTCGCGTTTCAGAAGAATTTCCCAGCTGCATTTCGCGGGGAAAAACGGGGGCAACTGCACGGCAGTTTCGACTATTCGTTAGCTATTTTGAAAAGGAATCGGAACTTCACGTATTCGGTGGTGCCCACAGGCGAGATGCTGTGATCCCGAAAAACGTGGGCAATCCCCCTACTATTCCGAAGATCTGCGGGGTATCGGTCGTAGGTGCGACGATTTTTCTAAAAGTGAGGCAGAGTTTAAAAATCCACGAATTCAGCCTGCTGCGCGATGATAGTCGCTTTCATCTTCTGGGCCGACTTTTCAGTCGGCCAAAGGACTGCATCGGCGTGATTGAGATTTTCCGGCAGAGGATTTGCAATGACAGACAGCTGCTGGTTCAGGAAGGCCTCCACATTTACATCGGCTCTTCCGTAGAGAATTGCCCCGCGAAGCGCCGCCACGCGCTCTCCTTCACGCCACAATTCGGCCATCGTCGCTTCTCGGTGGCGCGTGAGTGACAATTCAACTCGGGGATGCGGCATGAACGCATCGGGCTTCACAGACTTGTCTGACGGGCGATAATGTCGCGAAAAGATGATGAACCGAGCGACTCGCTCGTTCGATTCAACTTCGGGGACTGCTCCATTGTCAAACATTATCAGAGGTCTTGCACCAATCGAATCAACTCTTCGGGGGCGTCCGCGAAGTGGCTGAGCGTTCCGTAGCGCTGACCAAGCCCAAACAGGCCGGCGTAATGCAAGTAACCGTTGGCAGAGACACTTACCGAAAGTGTTCGAGTTCGCGATTTCCGCCACTCTAACGTCACGTCACCATCTGGCTCGGCACCAATCGCTGGACTGGGGAACCCGAGCGGCAGGGAATCAATCAGTCGATACGCGGCTTCGTAGGTACCCTGCGACACGGGCAGTGCATCGTACCCGTCCCAGTTGGCGACACGACACTCATCCCAGACCTTTCGCAATTCGTCAAGCGCTGCGTGGTGCCCGAGCCGGCTTTGACGGAGTTGCTGCTGTGGGGCTTTCACCGCTCGATCAATGTACGTGGAAATCGATTCCGATCGATCACGAACACTGTTCATTTTGCAACTCCTGTGAGGGTCTTTAAGGCGGATTCATTCAGAAGTGTAAAGAAGATTTTGTTTTTCAGCCAGCGCATTTGCGACAGTGCCGTTTGTACGGCCACCGAATCGTTTGCGAGTTCTTTGGTGGAAAAAACGTCAATATCCAAGAATAACCCTGCCGAGCCGGCAAAGGCCGTGATCGACGGTTGCATCAACTTAATGACTCGTACAGCCAACGGGTGTCCCGGTACGGCGAATTCACTTTGGTACGTAAACTGACTGAGGGGCAATCCCATGGGACAAACGGGAGGTTCGATGAGGATCTCTCTGAGGTTTTCGGGGGTCGCGCTTGGGAAGTGATTTATGAAACGTACACCCAGCCGCTGAATCTCGGTCGGGGTGGCGATTCCGACAAAAACGTTCCAGGCCATCAATGCAGCGGCGCTGAAGCTGTCCCAATTTTGATAATCATTGACCTGACTGAAGACCAACCCGTCGCGGGTAAATTGGATGAGAAAATTCCCGTCGACCGACTTCAATCGCAATCCATGCCAGGCACGCGATCTTTGCACCTCATCCCCGGATTCCGTCTCGGGAAACATTGCGGCCACGGTCAACTGGTGGATCGGTTCTGGGGTCGTGAATCCCGGCAGTTCCTCTGCTAACGATTGGACCAGTGAGTCCTGTTCGAGCGAACACAACGCCCGCGCTTGCCAGTGGATCACCGCTTCTACAACCGGTGGGCGCGCAAGCTGCCGAAACATTTCGCTAAGGTCGAAATTGAACATAAAACGGATCTTCTCGTGCTTTTTGGCGATCGATTCGCTCCAAACACTACCAGTTTCGAATGGAGTCGACGATGCCGTACGGGGAATCTAAGGATTTTACCATTCGCTCGCCAACATGGGGTCCGACATACAACCCCCACCGCCGGGTACCCACGATATGCAGGGCACAGCCACATTCTTTTCGACGAGTGCCGTCCAATTCAGGAGAATCGCGATTTGAGCCAGTGTCCCAATTTCGAAGATGGAAATGTCAGTCGGCAGTGCTGCAAACCGCCTTCCGCGTAAGCTTCAAACAGGCAACGTTTTCGGAGCAAATGAGCGCGGAAGTTTGTTTACTTGGCGTCGGGCTGTTGCAGGCTTTCAAGAACTGTGAAGCGGGTCGTAGCCGGCGGCCAGCGAGTGTGCGGTAGCGCAGTCGCCAGCTAAAAGGGCGCAGACGGCGACCAGCTTGCGACTGGCGGCATCGGGGACCAGTTCCTGGCAGGCACGGGCTTCGACGAGGGCCAGGGCCGACTGGCCTGCGCGCAGAGCCTCCAGACACTGGTATTGGTGTCGGCGATAAGTCTGATCAGCCGCACGCAACAGGCGCAGGTCGCTCTTACAACGCCGGCACGTATCGGACCAGACCTGCTGGGCCCGACAAGTTGGACAGCGCACGCGATTCGGATCGGCCTCATCCATGTTCGCGACCTCGCAGCGCCGGTTGAGTGGCGTGACAGGTTCCACCGCAGTTCAGCACGGCTATTGATCCTGCAGATAAAAGACCAGGTCTTCGACCTCGGCGGAGATCGTGCGAATCGTTTCTTCTGACCGCTCACTGATCGCCTGCCGCAGGTCGGTCACCAGGGCTCGCAGCTCTTTCGCGTCTTCCGCCGAGGCATTCCGTTCGGCGTTTTCCGCGCGGGCGATCAGGGCGTGGGCCGCGTCAAGTGCGTTCTGCCAGGCCGGATCGACCGATGCGGCCTGGGCCGGTTCCGCCCCCAGCGCCTCCACGTCAAAGCTATCGTGGAATTCGGTCGCGGCCTCATCAGCCTCGGATTCAAAGAAGCGGTCGAGCCGTTCCACGGCCCCGGCGCGCTCCTGGGTCCGGAACCGTTCGATCATGCTGTCGATGACAACCTGCTTGGCAAGTCCCGTATGCCGCTCGGTCGCTGTTACGCGCAGAATGCCGTTCAAGTCGAGATCGAACTTGACCAGAATCTGATTGGGGGCCGGCACCTCGGCCAGGCCTTCAATCAGAAACTGGCCGACCCGTGTATTGTAGTTGGTGTCTTCGTCTTCACCCTGAAAGATTTCGATTTCGGCCGCGGTCTGGTTATCGACGGCCGTGGTATAAATCTGCGTCCGCGTCGCCGGCAGGGGCGTATTGCGTTCGATGATCGGCGAAAACACATCAGGAATCTCATCCCCAAACTGCCGGCTGAGGGTAGCGATTCCCAAGGTATGGGGGGTGATATCGACCAGCACAGGCCCCACGTCGACCCCGGCAATCAGCGCTCCCTGGACGGCGGCCCCCATGGCGACCGCCAGATCGGGTTCGATCTCGGCCAGCACGGGACGTCCCAACCGTTCGGTCAGCATGCGGTGAATCAGGGGTGTCCGGGTAGCGCCACCCACCAACAACACCTTCGAGATCTCGTAGGCCGATAACTTCGCGTCGGTCAGAGCCGCGTCGAGACAGTGCAGCGTTTTCACCAGCAGCGGCTCGATCAGCTGCTCATAGTCATCCCGGCCGATTTCCTGCACGAGGTTCAACGGCACCCCCTGTTTCTCGGCGATGAATTCGAGCGTGATCGACACGACCGCTTCACTCGACAACTGCTTCTTGGCTTCTTCAACCGCGTGCAGGAGGCGTGATTTGGCGACGGGAATCGTGCGGAGATCCACCCCCTGGTCTTTCTGGAATCGATCGCACACGTGATCGAACAGCAACTGGTCAAAATCGTCGCCCCCCAGTTGTGTATCGCCATGGCTCGACAGAATCTCAACAACGCCCGCCTCGACCTGGGCCACCGACACGTCGAAGGTTCCACCCCCGAGATCGTAGACCAGCAGGCGTTCCATTTCGGGTGGATGCGAATCGTACGTGAGCACAGCGGCCGTCGGCTCGTTAATGATGCGTACGACTTCGAGGCCAGCCAGTTCACCGGCTTCGCGGGTGGCCTGCCGCTGTCCGTCGTTGAAAAACGCCGGCACCGTGATGACCGCTTTTCGGACGGGGTGCCCCAGCGACTGCTCGGCCCGCTGTTTCAAGCTGCGCAGAATCATGGCCGAGATTTCCTGGGGAGTGTACTTTTCCCCTCCCAGCGAAACCGTGATATCCTGCCCCATCCGGCGCTTGATCGACCGCACGGTACGATCGGGGGCCAGAATGGATTGATTGCGCGCCGCCCGCCCGACGAGCAGTTTGCCCTGCGCATCGAGGCCGACAACCGACGGCAAAATCGGACCATTCTCGTCCGAGATGACATGGGGATGCCCATCGCGGATGACGGCCACCTCGCTGTTGGTGGTCCCCAGGTCGATGCCTACAATCACATCCTGACTCATCGTTTGTCTCTTTCTCTACAAAGAACCGGGGCCTGCTGCGGAACCGCCCCCGACTGCTGCGCGCACCTCGGCATATCGAAGCAGGCGCTCATTCCACACATACCCGCGTTGCAGCTCATCGACCACCACGCCCGCGGGATGATCTGGTGTTTCCACCACTTCGACAACCACCATCTGTTCAGGGTCGACGGGTTGCCCGACCGTGGCGATCCGTCGAATTCCCACCGCCGCCAGGGCCCGCGACAATCGATTCTGCATCAGCCGGTACCCTTCGAGCAGGGCACGCAATAATGATTCGCGTTCGGCGCGACCATGTTCGGCGGCGAGGGCCCGCACGTCCTGGTAATAACCTCGGCACAGCAGGCGCCGCAACCACGATTGACGGGCAAAGTGATCGGCCAGTGCGGCTGGCAGATAAACATTCGGTTTTTCCACCAAGGCCTGGGTGGCGCGTTCGAGCTGGACCCGCCCGCGTTCGAGCGCTTCATCGATCTCAGCCAGAGCCATGGCCAGCGGCTGGCCCACCCGCCACGCGGCTTGCGCTTCTTTCGGTTCAATCGTGCGCAGCCGTTCCAGTGCCTGCCGCAGTTCCTCCAGCAAAGCCGCCGACTGCTCCTCCAGCCCGCGGGCCGATTTCGTCTGCAGTTTCAGCTCATGCCGGAGCGAGGTGAATTCCTCAACGAGGCGGTACAGTCCGAAATCGGAGGCGGCAGACGTGTCGCTCGCCCCAGCCGCTTCGGGCGCAGCCGATTCGCAGGCCCGGGGAGCACCGGCCGCCTGCTGACGGACTTCAGCTAACCAGAGGCGCAGCCGCTCGAAAAGCGGCTGATCCGGGTCAACGGCGGCCGGTTGGGACTGGGCGTCATCGGCCGGCGGCGCGCCGAAGTGGTCGACCGCGAACGATCCCGGGGCGTCGGCGGGATCCGTGACACGGGGCTCGATGACACTCGGAATGGAATCACTGGGATAAGTACCGAGGGATCCGGTTTGCCAGGCAGGCTGATCTCCCGGCACGACGGCGGGCGGTCCCGACTCGCTCATGGTCCCTCCGCCAGCATCAACAGTGTGTCGGTCGGCAAATCGACGCCAACGAGCCGGGCGCGGATGTCCGCCGAGAGCCTGGCAATCGAATCCTGCGCCGACAATCCCAGAATTCGATGTTCGCGCAGGCGGGCCGGGTTGCGCAAAATGTCGTACGCCGCCCGAATCTGGGCGAACTGTTCCGGAGCACGATCGGGGGGGAACTCGCGGACTTTTTGTAAATAGGCCTGACGAATGTCGGCCTCCGACGAACCGGCTGTGACACCCAGGATTTCGAGGGGATCTTGCATGGCGGTTACTTCGACTTTCGGCGAGATTTCGGGGGACGACCACTGTCGAGATCGGGATCGTCGTCTGACTTGGAAGAACCCAGCACCTGGCCCATCATGGCTTTCATCATTTCAAAGGGTGAACTGAATTCCCCCAGGCGGTCCATCATCTCATCGAGGTCCGGCCCGGACAGGCCGCCCGGCGGCTCGGGAAATGGACGACCCATACCCCCCAACGTCCAATTCGAGGTCGGCTGATTTCGAATGCGCGTAAGGAGTTCTTTGATACACTTTTCCAGGTCCGGATTCCGCCGCGAATCGGGTTGCTGCAATATCGTCAGGGCCGTTTCGAGGCGGCGTTCCGCCATCCGGATTCCGCCGAACCGGCCGGAAGTCAAATCCTGTTTGGCGGCAAACACGAGCAAATCAGGAGATTGGGGATACTTCTTGACGGCTCGTTGCACCGTTTTATCCAGTTGATATTCCAGGCTGGGGAATAGACTGTAGAACCGGCAGAGCGAGACATAATCGTCGGCAGAAAACCTCGAGCGGGCGGCGCGCCCCAGGTAATCGACCACGACCTTCACGTGCACATCGCGACCGGTGTATTCAATCCCGTTACGGACATGCACGCCCAGAATATCGGCCAATCGAACCGCCGTTGAGCCAACCACTTTTTTCGCGGCATCCTTCTGAAAATTCACGGCAAAACGGGTCTGCAACGACTCGGGCAACTGGTAGCGGGCGGCTTGAATCGAAAGCTCCAACCAGAACACGATCGGCTGAGCCAGCGTCTCGATCTGGCTGAGAATGAGGTCTTCCGCTCGCGCGGTTTCCCCCGCCTTGAACTCGAATGCGGCCCGGCGAGCCATGTGCCCGATGACCCATTGAGGCTCCAGCTTTGCCAAATCGATCTGATCCCATTCGGCTCGGCCCTCATCCCAGCGTCCCGCCAGCGCGTGGACCCGGGCGAGACCTTGTCGGACATTCTGCACATTGTAAAAGAGGGCTTCATCCAGTGGCTTAAGCTGCCGAGCCCGCTCGTAGTATGTCAGTGATTCGCCCATCTCATCGCGCCGGAAGTGGTAGTCGCCCAATTGTTGCAGGGCATCGAGGTCATCGGGAAAGGCCTGCAGCTTGCGGCGGGCGAGTTCGGCCGATTCATCCGGACGGCCCCAATCGTCGAGGATCAATTTCAGCAGACTGTAGGTTTCCCGACGCGTGGGATCGAGAGTCAAACTTTCTTCAAAAGCCGCAATGGCCCGCTTCTGCAGGATTCGGGGGGCATAAAAATCGTCGTCGTCATCGACATCATCATCTGGATCTTCTCCGAACTCTTCCATGTCGTCTAAGGCGTCGGCCGCCAACAACGCGAATAAATCGCCCACCTTGAACTTAACGAAAGCCCGCATCGCCTGCCGTTCGGCCACAGGAATGGACTCGATCTCTTCGAGGTCGGCAAAGTATTTTTCCCAGTATTCGATGGCTTGTTCGGTTTCGCCCTGATCGACCTGGTAGAAGATCGCTTTGGTCCGATTCATGTGGGGATCAAAGGCTTGCGGCTCGGAGACCCGGCAGAAATCACGGACCAGAGCATCGAACTCATTGGTCTCGTATTCCGGGAGAGCGTCCGCCAAAGGCTGCACCAGAATTTCCGTCAGACGCTGGGCGAACGTCACATCGACGCGTCGCAGCGTGTGCCTTAATCCTGGGAGCAGGCGCATGATCAGGCCCCAGTCCCCTTCACGAACGGCCTCGTCGATTTGTGCGAGCCGCGCCAGGACCGGTTCACCAAAAACCTGCTTTTCCAGCGCCTGCAGATCGACACCCGTCACCATCTGATCTGCGGGTGCGGTTTTCGCCTGTTCGATCGCCCGCAAACGCGTGGCGATCCGATGGGGACTGCGCTGCGGATCAAGCCGGTCCCAGTTGGCGGTGGCGCTCGGAAAGTCGCCACGGCGGAAGGCCGCCAGGCCCCGCACGAAAAGTCGCCAGTCGGCGAACGGGGACTGCCGGGCCACGTCTTTCAGAAGTTCGAATGCCTGAGTTTCCTGCCCGGCGTCGAGCGCCTGCAGCGCCGACCGAACTTGAGCCGCACCCTGGAGCAATTCGGAAGAGAGCGACCGGTTCTTCTCGGGATGCAACACGGCCTGGTCGGCAGTGCGCGCGGTCAATTCCTGCTGCAGTTGAGGCGAATCGACGCGTCCGGCCAGAGTGAACGCCTGAGTGCCCAGCCCCAACGCGGGGAGCAGGCGCAGCAGATCGCGCAGAATCTCGGGGTTCCGCACGCCTGTTTCGAGCAGGTTCCCGGCGACTTCCGCCGCAGTGGAGTGCATGCCCCCCTGGTACAACTGCTCAATCCGCAAGACGCTGGCCTTTTCCAGGAGCGTACGATTCTCGGGTGAGTCTTCGCGCTGCAGCAGAATCTTGGCCTGCTTCATCGCGTCTTTGAAACGGCGATTTTCGATGAACCGTTCGATGGCCTGTTTCGCTTCAGGTCCGCTGAGATGAGCGGGAGAAGAATTCCCCCCTTTGCGGTTTTTTTGTGACATGCGCGAATCAATCCGTTCGAGGACTGGGCCGCCTTCCGTGTTGATCGATGCGTCCCAATACCTGCGAACTATCTCAGATCAACTTGTGAAAAAAAAGTGTAGCCGCGACGCAGGTCAATTCCCTGTGTGCCTCTGAAATGCGGGTGGAATTTTAGGGGCCCACCGCAGGTTCACGTCAACTCGGGGAAATCAGAGGGCGTTTCCGAGCGGCGGATCAGGACGCAGCGGATGTCGGGAGTCGCTTCCGCAGCGGCCAATTTCTGCGGCGGTGCCAGCGCCATGGAGTCCCAAACGGGCGGGATTCCCTCCGGGGGAGCCGCACGTCTCAGTGCCCTCCGCACGTTCAGCGCCAGCGAGCTGCCGGGTTGATCCCGGCAGTTTCCGCCAGCCTCCCGGACACCGGAGGCATCCGCTGATCGACTTGGCCCAAGAGCCGGAGCAGACCGCACCGTGTTTTGGCAGCGACAGGCACATGTGACCCGCTCACCGCCGGACGAAGAATTTGTCCGTTCGAACCGA
>JAFEBR010000503.1 GCA_018242565.1 Planctomycetota bacterium
TCGAGAGTGGGGGGGCCCAGGACTCGGACCTGAACTCCTGGAAGGACTTGTGACAGGTCGATCGGTGTGCCATACGCGGCGTAGAGCCGCTGGCTTCCCATGGTCAATAGATTTTCGACCGCCGATTTGTTCGAGAGGTTGTCTTCTCCGAGAAATCTCAGCCGTTCGAGATCGCGTGGCACGCGCTGGCCGTTATTTCGGCGTTTGATCTGGGCAATCTCTTGTTCCGCAGAGGCGAGAATCTGGCCGGCGAACGACTGCATGGCACTCAACCCGGCCGCATGCAGAGCATTGGGCGCTTTGCTCATGGTTTTGGTTGGGCCGGTCGCATCGACAGCCGCCTGAGGATCTTCGGTCCAGGGCAAAATGACCAGGTCCGGTTTCAGGCCGCGGATGATGTCTCCCGACAGGCGTTTTCCCGGGCTTCCGGTGGCGAACCCACTGATGTGATCCTTATGGCGGTGGGTGGCCACAACGACGTGCAGTTTTGGACCACAGACGGCGGCGATTCGCTCGGCCACTTCCAGGTGGAATTTCGCGACCTGCGTCGTCTTTTTCTGTTCATCGGCGGCCGAGCGAATCGGCAGACGCGTCGTTCCGAAGTCAATCAACACGTGTCGCGAGTCGCCGCTGGCATATTCAAAGGTCAGCAGAAAGCAGTCACCAAAACCGACCCGGTAAGCGCGCAGCGTGGCTTTGACCGGCACCAGATCTGAGGGTGAGGTGTTGGAACGCGGGCGGCGGGGGCGGGAATTGCGGGTGGGGGTCTTGGCCATTATGTCCAGGCCTCTCGATAACGGGTTCGGGCATTGAGGGCACGCAGTCGATGCAACTCGGCGAAGGACTGGCTGCCTGCCAGCGGTTTTTTCTGATCCCGGAAGTATCCCAGTCGCCAGAGGTAGGCGATCCGAGCCGATTGGCGGAAGCCATCATCAATCCGATTGCGGATATTGAATTTGAGGCGTCCGAATTCATCGAAGACCAGTGTCCCGCCTCCCTCGATCCGCACGGTGGCGTCCGCAGGCATTTCCGGAGGGCGATCAATGTCGAAAAATTCCAGTTGCTGTGCCGGAATCGTGGTGCTCTGCAGGTACTCGGCGACCGTTTCGCGGAGCAAGAACCCATCGGGGCCGATTCGCAGGCAGGGACGTACCGAGAGCACACGTGTGTACACGCGATCGCATAACCCCAATGCCGTCCGGTTCTCCCAGATAAATCGGAAGACCTCGTCACGGTCGGTCTGCAGCGTTTTGAAGTGGACGGCGTCGTAATTCAACGAGAGGTCGGGGGTCAGCCAGATGCCGCGTTCGGTAGCCGTTCCGGTCGAAGAAGGAGCGATCTTGTAGTCTGCGAAACTCCGCAGCAGTTGGTTTCGATATTGGTAGCGTTTGTCGTTGGGGCACAACTCACAATCGGCCGTCAGCAGGGCACTCAGAAAATCGCTGAACGTGAGGTGCACCGGCATCAGGTAGTCGATGGCGCGGATGGACATCGTCAACAACTGGTCCGCCGCCGTGGCAGCCTCTTCGATCACGCGCTCGAGATCAAGCCAGCCACTTTTCCCGGCATCGAGTCCCAGCAATCGGGCTTCGATGACCCGCAGAAAGGCTGTCAGTACAGCGGCAACCAGAAGTTCGCCGCGGCGGTGGGGTTCATCATACGCCGGATCAGCAAAGTAATCGCCTGGGGGGAGTTCAGCCGAGCGGCGTAATGCCTGGCCGCGCACACCGGATAATTCCTGTCCCATCTCGTCGGCCAGTCCCAACAGCAGCGATTTCTTGAGTTTCTCGACAGTGACTTCGCTGGCGAGAATCAAGGTCCGACCATCAACGCGTTTAACGGCTGTCGATCGACTGCGTCCTTTTGTCAGGATGGCCTGCACGACATCCGAGAGTGCAAAGACCGAAAGCAGGGCCACGATGTCAGAAAAGCCTTCGTGGAAGGCGGCCTGATCAGGCGATGACGGCGTGGTGAACTCACTTCTCAGGCCGTCGAGCAGGGCGTGAGTTGTTTCATGGGCGACGACATCGTGTGACAGGCAGGTGAAAATCGTACCACGAGTGCCGGGAAAATACCCGAAATACAGTCCTTCATCGTCTGGCGAAAAAAAGGCATTGGCCTGGGCGAAAGCGTGTGGTGCGATTTTCAACTGGTGTGTGCGGAAGCTCCAGCTCACACGACGACCCAGTGCGAATTCGAACCGAGCCAGAATTCGCATGGCGATCGCATACACGTTCTGTTGATGAAACTGGGGATTGGCCAGCAATTGGTCCGCCGATTTTCCCTGGAAAGGATCGACGAGTTCTCCCAGCGCGTTATCCGGGAACCGCAGCGGGCTGTAAAACTCCCCCGTTGTGGCGTTGTAGTCGACGACTTGCACGCGGTAGCCCCATGGGCCCGGAGCCAGAGTCTCGGCCGGCACTTCGACCTGCGTCAACAGAACCTTGCCACCAAAACGAACGCCTGGATCCTGAGCGACGATGGTGAGTGGTCGCGTGGGTGATCGAGCGGAAACCGACTGCACGACGCATCCTCCGCAGGTTTTGAGAGGTCGGCTCCGCCGGGGAACTGCACAGGCCCTGTACTGCCAATTTAGGCAGTGACACTCAGAGAGTGCAATAACAAGTCCGCTACGGACTCCGCGAATTTCGCAACGAATTGTGAGTGTGCATGCCAGCGCCCAAGGCTTTCGCACTATGCGGGTGCCGTGTGCTGGTCACGCCGGGAACCGATGTCTCTCGCGAGGATTTGGTTGCCACTTCGAAATCGCACGCGACGCTCCGTCAATCTGAGACGACAAAGGCGAGATGAGCTTGCGTGGAAATTCCGGCGACCGGTTCGAAATCGCCGTTCGGTATGTGCGAGACAAAGACTTATAGCGCGGCCAGAACTCGTTGACCGGCGGAAAGTTGCGATCGCTGCCGCACGTCACACCGTCCGATGTTTTGAGGTCGAATCGCAGGCCGTCTGAGAGCCTGTGTGATGATTCGTGCGTTTTAATCTCTGAGGGTGCTGTCGCTCCAAATCACCGGCCGCGACACCCGGGGACAGACTGAACCGGAGTGCGAGGCTCAATGGGAGTTTGCCCCGATGAGGGCGAATGCGAACCTGGTCCTGTGAAAATTCTCTGTCTGGGGCAACGAGTGGGATCGAGGCGTCGCAGGCACAGGCAGCAAGGCCGCGATTGGGTGGTCGTGAGGTGGAATCAATCACAAGACCGAGAGCCTATCAGGAAAGACCCGATCTGGTCTCAGGATTCAACTGGGCTGAATCACTTCCTGCGAGAGTGGGGGACATAATTGACCGGCTTCGAGGGACGCAACTTCGAATTGTGAGACACAGATCCAGGCCTTCGAGCAAAGCCGATGGCTTCGAGATTTCTGTGGTCGTACCACATTCCAAGCGACCAGTTGTGGATATTCGTGTCCACTTTTGTGGTGTGTAAGCCTGCCACGGTGAGCCGGCTCTGATGAATCGAGAATTCAGCACAAACCGCGAGGATCTGAACGAGATTCGCGGCAGCGAGCCTGCTGGCAAAGGTCGCAAAGGGTGCTGGATTTCCGCGCGATGGGCGGCGACTTTGCCATGCTGCTGAGTCCAGATTCAGATTTCACAAGTCGGCGAATCTCGGCCTGAGCAGACGATTTCGAACATATCAATCGAGATCGATCACTCAGGCACGGTAATTGCGAACCGTAAACATCGCCCTGGCAAGGTTCGTGAGACGAATTGAGGCTCGGTGACAGACACTGCAAGTCATGCCGACGGGAAATTTGAAAATTCTGAAAACTAAGCTCTTGAGATTTTGATTTTTCAAGGGTATTTTGAATTTGACAGTTTCTGTTTGCGCATTTCTCCGGCTTGACGGCGTTGCACCGCTGCTCTCAACGGGACAAGCTGTCGCTCCGTGGTTCGTTTTCTGAACACCCAAAAACTTGCTGAAGTGTATCGAGCGGCCGAATCGTTCTTCCGGATGATTCTGGTAAAGCATCGGCTTGAGCTCGATTTTTTCGGTTGGTAGTTCTTTTCTTCAGGAGCTGTGACCATGCGAAGACCTTCTCGTTCGTTTCCCCATGCGCGGACAGCGTTTACGCTGATCGAGCTGCTGGTGGTGATTGCCATCATCGCAGTTCTTGTCGCGCTCCTGTTGCCCGCCGTGCAGCAGGCTCGTGAAGCGGCTCGGCGGAGCCAGTGCAAAAACAATCTCAAGCAGTTGGGGCTGGCCTTGCACAACTACCAGGAATTGCGGGGCGTGTTACCGCCATCGCGAATCGCGATGGGACAGATTGGCTGGGGGGGATATCCTCCGCAGGCTGGTCAGTCCGTCGGCCCTCAGTGGTATCAGAATGCGACCGGCTGGCTGATGGTTCTGCCGCAACTCGATCAAACGCCTTTATACAATCAATACAACTTTAATCGAGCCGCCAGCTGGTCTACGGTTTATGGTGCGTATTCGACAAGTCTGATGGCGTATGATGCGGACACTAATTACCCCGTTGTCGCGACCAAGTTGCCTGTATTTCTGTGTCCTTCCGATCCGAATCCGATCAATTACACGAGCATGGATCAGTACTACTCGGTGAGTGGTACAAAACCCGGTGGTGCCCGCACCAATTACGACTTCAATGTGAACTACCTCGAGTATTATTACGAAGGGTACACGATGTCGCCGGGACTGAGCGGCTGGCCTGATACTCAGCGAGCGATCTTCTGTGCCAATGGCTCGTCGAAGCTGGAAGACATCAAGGACGG
Source organism: Planctomycetota bacterium (assembly GCA_018242565.1). Lineage (GTDB taxonomy): Bacteria > Planctomycetota > Planctomycetia > Planctomycetales > Planctomycetaceae > JACQFH01. Next base: position 4,753 of record JAFEBR010000503.1, read on the forward strand.
AACGTCCAACACGCTGATGGTGACGGAAACCATTCGCAGTGTCTGGAATGGCCAGCCCCCTGCATGGGGCCATGGCGGTCACGTGCAAGTCGGGATTGCCCTCGACATGTCGTGGACTCCGGGGATCAATCTGTGGACTTACCCCGGATATCCGCAGTCATACCAGGTCGGTCGTCTGGCCAACTGGGCCTCTGCAGGAAGTCTGCACACGGGTGGCTGTCACGGTTTGCTGGCCGACGGTTCGGTGCGGTTCTTCAGCCAGAACATGAACCAGCAGACGTTGTTGAACCTGCATTACATGCGTGACAACAATGCCGTGGGTGATTTCTAAAAAGACGCGTGGACACGAGATCGGGGGCTGCACCGCAGTCCTCCGTCTCCTGTCCCATTGGTTCTACCTGTGAAAATCCCCTGTCCGCGTCGAATACGGGCTGTTCGTCGTTCGATGCGACCAGGGTGCTTGCATCCATTGAATCTCGCAATCAACTTGGGGGAGTAACGAAGTGAAGATGAGACACTGGTTGGGAGTTGCGTGTTGTGCGCTGTTGGTCGGTGGTGCAGGGTGCTCGTCGGATGGGAAGCCTGCTCCAAAGATTGGCGAGACTGTCGCAACAGAAGGCACCGTCAAAATGGATGGCAAACCATTATCCGGTGCCGTGGTCTTTTTTCATCCAAAAACCGCCGACGGATTTCAGGGCGCGATGGGGGTGACCGACGACAGCGGCAAATATGTTCTCGAAACATTTCTCGGAGAGGGCAAGACCAAGAAAGGTGCGATCCCGGGACGCTACGATGTGACTGTCAGTCGCATGGCCAAACCCGATGGGACTCCGATCAAGTATGATCCCAAGGCCCCCCCGATGTCCGACCCGATGGCGAAAGAACAGGTCCCGATGAAGTACTCGTCGAAGAATGATTTCGGTCTGTATTATGAAGTGCCGCCCGGGGGCGGAAAATACGACATTGAATTCTCCTCGACGGAATAACGGGACTTTGACGCGGAACAGGGTGTAACTTGCGATCCCCGAGGCGCTGGGTGTCGTTTGCCGTCGGTCTGGGAATTCTGATCGGTGCCTGGCTTACAGTCAGGCACTGGAATCGACTCTCACCCGACCAGTGGTCTCGGCAGATTCGTTATGCACTGGATCATGGTCGTCTCCCCGAGGCCCGGGGCCTCGTTGAGCAGGCTGTGAAGGAATTTCCACACGCGGCAGCCATTCGCCTGGCTGCCGCGGATGTGGAACTCGAATCGGGCCAGATCTCGGCAGCCCTTGAGCATCTGCTGCAAGTCCCCGATGACAACAGCAATCAGTTTCTGCATGCACGCGGGTCTGCGGGCGACCTGCTCTTCCAGTTAGATCGCCTGTCCGACGCCGAACAGTGCTTTCGCCGGGTGCTGCAATCGAACCCTGGCAATCTGGGTGGTCAGCAGCGACTGGCACTGCTTTTGGCGGTCGCGGGCAAACGGTTGGCCGCACAGGATCTGCTGTTTCAGATCATTCGTGCCGGGGAATTCGACACGCGTGATCTGGCGCTGCTGGCCGAGCCCGACCAGGTCTTCGACAATCCCGAATTGATCAAGCGTTATCAGGGTGCATCGCTGCCGCCAGATCCCTTGGCTCTGCTCGGGGCTGCCCGTTTTGCTGCTCACAAGAATCAGCATTCGCTGGCTGCGGACCGGTTCCGGCAGGTGCTAAAGGATGCCCCCAGCGATCTGGACGCAATGGCGGGGTTGGGGCAGGCACTCTTGGATACTGGCGATGTGCCGGCATTTTTGCAGTGGCATGCCCGATTGCCCGCCCAGGCTCACGAGAATTCCCTGATCTGGCAGTTGCGCGGGCGGTTTGCTCTGGAGCGGGGTGAAACGGAGACTGCCATTCGTTGTCTGGGCGAGGCGGTGTCCCGTGATCCGAATCAGATCGCGTCCAATACGCAGCTCGGCGCCCTGTTGAACCAGTCTGGAGATTCCCAGAGAGCGCGACGGCTACAGGCGCGGGCCGGCCAATTACGAGAATTGCGTGAGGTTCTCGACATCGTCTTGGCTGACAGTCGCCGCACCGATTATCTGGTTCGGGCCGGAGAGTTAACGGAAGCCCTGGGACGGATCTGGGAGGCGCGTGGCTGGTATCTGGCCGCGGCGAGTCAGGCACAGGCGCCGGCGTTGCGAATTCGGGCCGAAAAGCTGACGCCAGTCTTGGCCGCCGATGCTCCCTTGACGGAACCGGCTGCCAACCCTGTCTCCGGGATGGATCTTTCGCGATTTCCTCTGCCGAATTGGAAATCAGCACCGGGCATTGAGTCGACAACAACTGCACAATCGCGAACACGGCAGGTGCGATTTGTCGATCGCGCCCACGACGCAGGAGTGCGGTTCCAATATGCCAACGGGCACGATTCGCAGGTGCAGGGATATCGCATCTTCGAAAGTTCGGGCGGAGGTGTTGCTGCGTTGGATTTTGACGGGGACTTATGGCCCGATCTGTATTTCACTCAAGGGGGAGACTGGCCTCCCGTGCCCGGGCAGACCAAACACCTCGATCGGCTGTTTCATAATCTGGGTACGGGGCAGTTCGCCGATGTGACTGAACAGGCGGGACTGGGGGACGATGCATACACCCAGGGAGTAAGTTCCGGCGACTGGAACGATGATGGATTCCCTGATCTGTATGTGGCCAATATTGGGTTCAATCGCCTCTATCGGAATAACGGCGATGGAACGTTTTCTGAATGCACGGCCGTAGCGGGCCTGGCGAACCAGAGCGCCTGGACCACCAGCGTCCTGGTCGCCGATGTCAATAGCGATGGCTGGCCCGATCTCTACGATGTGACCTACGTCGCGGGACGCCTCCCCTTCGAGCATGTCTGTCATGATCGCGTCAAGAAGTCGCTGGTCCGGGTTTGTGCCCCGACCGTGTTTGAAGCCGAGCCCGATCGATTGTATTTGAACCGGGGCGATGGCACGTTCACCGACGTAAGCCGAGACGCCGGCGTAGCGATTCCGGACGGCAAGGGACTGGGGGTGGTGGCATTCGACTACACCGGTTCCGGTCGCTTAAGCCTGTATGTCGCCAACGATACGACTCCGAATTTTCTCTTGATTAACGACACGGCTCAGGCCGGAGATTCACCCATCTTTCGTGAACAGGCCAAGTTGCTGGGCTGTGCTGTTAACGTCGCCGGTCTGGCACCAGCCTCGATGGGCATCGCTGTCGACGATGCCAACGGCGATGGATTGCTCGACCTGTTCATTACGGCGTTTTACGGCGAACCCTACGTTCTGTTTCTGCAACTTCCCGGAGGACTGTTTGTCGATGCCACCAGTTCGGCCGGTCTGAAAGAGCCAACGGTTCCGATGCTGGGGTTTGGCACGCAGTTTCTCGACGGAGACCTCGATGGGTGGCCCGATCTGGCGATGGTCAATGGCCATGTGGACGACCTGCGTGATATGGGAATTCCATTTCACATGCGGGCCCAGTATTTTGCCAACACCGGCGACGGACGGTTTGTCGAACTGCTCGCGGATCAGGCGGGACCGTTCTTTGCCGGGGAACAACTCGGTCGCGGCATGGCGCGGCTGGATTGGAACCGCGATGGTCGCGAGGATTTTGCGGTCTCGAACCTGGACACACCGGCCTCCCTGGCTACGAACCAGACGGCAGATGCGGGGCACTCGCTGTGCCTGCACTTGCGCGGCGTCGTCTCGAGTCGAGATGCCATTGGGGCCACGGTCACCGTGCGGATTGGAGAGCGACGCCTGACTCGGCAATTGACTGCCGGAGATGGTTATGAAGCCAGCAATCAGCGAATTCTGATTTTTGGCCTGGGCCAGGCGACCAGGGTCGACGAGGTATCGATTCGTTGGCCGCAGGGTTTTGAGCAAAAACTGGAATCGTTGCCCGCCGATTCTGAGTACCTGATCATTGAAGGCCGGCGTTGCCTGGCTCTGCCGCGGCCCGATGTCGTCCCCTGATTTGCCGCTGCCTGTGTCCTCGCATGTTCAGGGGCTGAAAACTGCGAAGGCGACCCACGACGGGCTGATTTTCACCAGGTGACTGGCCGGTCGACTCCCGAATTGGGATGCGATAAAATTGGGGGATGCCTCGTCTCTTTTGGTTATTGGTCATCACTTCGCTGATCCTGCTCTTAGAACCCCGGCCCGCCTTGGCTTACATCGGTCCTGGCGCGGGGTTCGCCGTGCTGGGCTCTTTTTTGGCGGTGTTCGCCGCCCTCTTCTCAGCCGTGCTGATGGTTTTGTCGTGGCCGTTTCGCTGGATTGCGCGCTGGCTGTTTCGTCGCCGACCACCGGCGAATCGGCGATTCAAGCGCGTTGTGATTCTGGGGTTGGATGGTTTGGACCACGGGTTGACTGAGAAGATGCTGGCGCAGGGACGATTGCCACACCTGGCAGCACTGCGGGACCAGGGTTGCTTCAAGCCTTTGGCGAGCACGCTGCCGCCGATTTCCCCCGTGGCGTGGTCGTCGTTTCAGACCGGGGTCAACCCGGGTAAGCACAACATTTTTGATTTTCTGTTTCCGGACGCTTCGACATACCAGCCTCGGTTGAGCTCTGTCGAGATTCGACCGCCGACGCGACGGATCCGGCTGGCGGGGTATGAATTTCCGCTCGCCAAATCCGATATTCGACTGCTGCGCAAGAGCCGGCCATTCTGGAGCGTGCTCAGTGATTACGGCATTCTCAACTGCATCATTCGGGTGCCCATTACCTTTCCGCCCGAAAAACTGCATGGGGTTCAGCTCTCGGCGATGTGCGTGCCCGATTTGCGCGGAACCCAGGGAGAATTTTCACGATTGACCTCTCGTGAGTCGGTGATCGGCGAAGCCACTGGTGGACTGATTCAGCAAGTCGTCCGGAACGACCGCTGCATTCACAGCCATCTCGTGGGGCCGCCGCATCCGTTGCGGAAGGATGCTCCGCCGCTCAGCCTGCCGTTGACCGTGGAAATTGTAAACGCCGAACAGGCTCGGCTGACAATCGGACGCGAGAGCTGCCTGTTGCAGCGGGGTGTTTATTCCGATTGGGTGCCGGTCTGCTTTCGTGGCGGCTTCGGCTTCAATGTGCATGGCGTCTGCCGATTTCTGTTGCTGGAAACAGAGCCTCACTTTGACCTCTACGTCACGCCGATCAACATCAATCCCGAAAAACCGGCGATGCCCATTGGGTACCCCGACGTGTACTCCGTTTACCTTGCCAAGCGTCAGGGACAATTCGCGACGCTGGGATTGGCGGAAGACACCTGGGGCTTGAGCGAAGAAGTGCTCAGTGATGAGCAGTTCGAAAAGCAGTGTCGCGATATCGATCAGGAACGCGAGCAGATGTTCTTCGATGGCCTCGATAAGACACCGGAGGGGCTGTGTGTCTGTGTCTTCGACGGGACCGATCGCATGCAGCATATGTTCTGGCGCTACCTGGAAGCCGATCATCCGGCACGCCCTGCGGTCGTGTCGGCCGCGAGTGAAAAGGTCATCGAGAATCTCTATACACGCATGGACGGTCTGGTCGGGCGAACCGTGGAGCGCTGTAACAACGCTGATACGTTACTGCTGGTCATTTCCGACCACGGATTTAACTCCTTTCGGCGCGGCATCGACTTGAATCGCTGGCTGGAAGAGCAGGGCTACCTCAAGGTTGACGAGAGTCGTCGTCAGGAACAGTACCTGGCGGGCATTGACTGGTCGCAGACGCGAGCATTCGCGTTGGGGCTCACGGGGATTTTCATCAATACGCGGGGCAAGTTTGCGCAGGGCATTGTGGCGGAAGGTGCCGAGGTCGAGGCGCTGCGGACAGAAATCGCCCAAAAACTTGCGAGCCTAGTGGACCCGGCGACGGGTGAGCGCGGCATTCGGCGGGTTCACCAGGCGGCGCGCGCCTATCAAGGGCCTTACAAAGAGCATGCCCCCGACTTGATTGTGGGGTACGAGCGTGGTTATCGGGTTTCCTGGGACGCGGCGATTGGCAAAACGTCGACACAGATCTTTCACGACAACACCAAGGCGTGGAGTGGCGATCATTGCGTCGATCCGAGTGTCGTCCCTGGGGTCTTGTTCTGTAACCGCAAGATCACCACGGAGCATCCGCGGTTGCTCGATCTGGGAGCCACGGTGCTGAATCTGTTCGGCATTTCCACGCCGGATTATATGGATGGCCGGCCCCTGGAGGTTGCCGATCTCGAGGAGGTAAACCTCGCTACACAGCCGTCGGCTGGTCAGGCGGTGGGCACGTGACCTCTGCTGAGTCGAAACCGCTGCCCAGAAGGTCGTTTTTGAAGACGGCCGGCGCCACTGTCGCTGGTGCCGCCGCGGTGGGCGCGGCGGCGCATTGGATCGGAGGCGTCAATCGCGTTTCGCGCAGTGCCGGCAAGAAAGTGATTGTCATTGGCTTCGACGGAATGGATCCCCAATTGTGCGCGAGCATGATGAAAGAGGGGCTGCTCCCCAACTTCCAGAAGATGTCTCAAGCGGGTGGGTTCAGTCCGCTGGGAACCAGTATTCCGCCGCAGAGCCCGGTGGCGTGGGCCAATTTCATAAACGGCGCTGGCCCGGGCTCGCACGGCATCTTCGACTTCATCCATCGACATCCCGAGCAGCCACAGCAGCCGTTTTTTTCAGCCGCCGAAACGCTGCCGGCCGAAGGGGGCTGGGAATGGGGCGACCACAAGCTGCAACTCGACTTCTGGCCGTTCGAGCATCAGCCCGCAAAAACCGTGTTGCGTCGTCAGGGGATTCCCTTCTGGGACTATCTGGATGCCCAGGGCATACCAACCACATTTTACGACCTGCCCTCGAATTACCCCCCCAGCCCATCGCATTACGGGCATCATCGTTGCCTGTGTGGCATGGGAACGCCCGACATGCAGGGGAGCTACGGGACCTACCAGTATTTCAGTGAAGACACCCCGCTGAAAGGTGTGACGGAAGGTGGCGGGATGCGGTCCCGGCTGCGATTTGAAAAGGATACCGCCCAGGCGCGGATTGTGGGCCCGGACAACAGTCTGCTGAAGTCGCCACGTCCTGTCAAAGTTGAGTTTCGCATTCATCGCGATAAGGCCGCGAATGCTGCCGTCCTGGAGATTCAGGGGCGGCGAATCGTCCTGCGGTCGGGAGAATGGAGCCCCTGGACGAAACTCAACTTTACGTTCAGCGCCCCGGCACTGTTGCCGGCGCCTGCAATCACAGGGATCGTGCGGTTCTATTTGCAGGAAGTGTCACCCAATTTTCGGCTGTATGTCAGTCCGGTGAATATTGATCCCTCGGCTCCCGCCGTGCAGATCTCGGAACCGGCCGGATTCGCAACGGATGTGTCGAAGTCGCTGGGGTTATTCGCGACGACGGGCTTTCAGGAAGATCACAAGGCACGTTCGAATGGCGTCTTCGTCGATGATGAATACCTGCGACAGGCCGGGCACGTGCTCGACGAGCGCATGGCGTTGTTCGAATACGCCATCGAAAACTACGACGATGGGTTGCTGTTCTTCTATTTTTCGAGCAGTGATCTGCAGTCGCACATGTTCTGGTGGAACACCGACGAGCGGCACCCCACGCGCAGCGGGCCCGAGGCACAGCGCTATTTCGAGCACATTCGTCGGTTGTATCAGCGACTCGATGGCGTCATTGGCGATCTCTATGACCGTTACGGCAGCCGGGCGACGATCTTTGTCATGAGCGATCATGGTTTTGCCAATTTTGGTCGGCAATTCAATCTGAATACCTGGTTGCGACAGACGGGCTACCTGAATCCCGGAGACTGCACCTCGGTCTGTCGCGATGTCGATTGGTCGCAGACCCGGGCGTATGGCCTGGGAATCAATGGCCTGTATTTGAACCTGAAGGGGCGTGAAGCCGACGGAACCGTTGAACCGGGGACTGAACAGTCACAGTTGTCAGCCGAGTTGCAGAAACGGCTGGAAGACATACGTGATGTCGATGGCCGAAAGGTGATTCGCAGCGTCTATCGGGCTGATACCGTGTATTCCGGGACTGCCACGGCCTTGGCTCCCGATCTGATCATCGGATACGCTCGAGGCTATCGGGCTTCCTGGGGAACGTGCCTCGGTGATCTGACGGAAGATGTGCTGACAGACAATACCGCGGCCTGGAGTGCCGATCATTGCGCCGATGCGCTGGAGGTGCCTGGGGTGTTGTGCTGCAGTCAGGCGATCCGGCACAAGAATCCTTCGCTGATTGACATTGCTCCCTCGATCCTCGATGAATTCAGTGTCCCCGTGCCCGCCACGATGACTGGAAGGAGCATTTTTGTGAGTTGATCACACTCGGATGATTGGGTCAGGAGTGGGGGGCGTTTGTCGTTGCGGGGCTGCGACCGTCGCGTGTCGAGACGCTTGCGTTCCGACTCATGTTCTGCGACGCAGGCTCGAGTCATTTTTGAAACCAGAACTTTGTGATACGGACCGGCAGTATGGCCAAGATCAAGCTTGACGATTCGTTGTATGAGCGGGCGCAGCGCGCCGCGCAGATCGCCGGCTACAGCGGAGTCGAAGAATTCGTGGCACATTGTGTCGAGAATGAGATCAAACGGCTGAAGACCGATGAAACCGAAGGCCCAGTGGCCGACCAGTTGCGCGGTCTGGGTTATATCGAGTGACGCACGATGGTCCAGATTGTCGTTTGGCTGAATGCCATTGCCCGGACGTTGGGAGACGCGTTGCTGGCTCCCCTGGCTTATCTGCCGGGTTGGTTGTCGATCAGCTTGATCGCTGTCGTAACCGGCCTCGTGATGCTGCTGATTTACAAGTACACGTCGCATCAACAAAAAATCCTGCAGGTTCGCCGTCAGATCCAGGCGGAACTGCTGACTCTCACGCTCTTTCGCGAAAGTCTGTCGGTCACCTGGCGTGCTCAGGTCCGGCTCGTCGTGTGTGCCGTCCGCCTGTTTTCACTGTCGCTGGTCCCGATGGCCATCATGAGTGTGCCGGTCATGTTGTTTCTGGGGCAGTTATCGGCGTGGTTTGCTGCCCGACCAATCGCTGTGGGCGAAGAATCGGTCGTGGTCATGACGCTGCATGAAAACCAGGCCTCGGCAGCCACGCGACCCCAACTGCGGGAGTCGCCCGGAATTGAAACAGTTGTCGGTCCCGTACGAATTCGCTCGCAGCACCAATGGGTCTGGCGCATTCGCGGCACTGCGAGCGGATTGCAGCAACTGGTCTTCGACGTGGGACAAGAGCGACTGGAAAAAGAGCTGGCAATCGGCGGCGGGTTTTTGCAGACCAGTCCAATCCGCCCCGCGTGGACTTGGACTAACGTCCTCTTGTACCCGCGGGAGCGACCGTTTTCTGGCGACTCGCCGGTGCAGTCGATCGAAATCGAGTACCCGCCACGACTGTCGTGGAATTGCGGGAGTGGAACGTGGCTGTGGTCCTGGATGATCGGTTCGATGGTGACGGCGTTGGCCTGTCGAAACTGGTTCAATGTGAAACTTTAACGTCGCTTAAGGCAGTTCAGGGAAAGGCTTGGCATGTCAGCGCTGAATTCAGAGATTGTCATCGTTTCGGGCCTGCCCCGGTCGGGGACGTCGCTGATGATGCAGATGCTCGATCGTGGCGGACTGCCAGTTGTCACCGATCAACTCCGCCAGCCAGATCCGGACAATCCCCGTGGTTACTACGAATATGAGCTGGTCAAGAAGATCAAAACCGATGTCTCCTGGCTGCCGGCGACCCGTGGCAAGGCGTTCAAGATGGTCTCGCAGTTGTTGTATCACCTGCCTGACAACGAGCGCTATCGGATCCTCATTATGGAACGTGATCTGAACGAAATGCTCGACTCGCAGGAGAAGATGTTGCGGCGTCTGGGGCAGGCCGTGGCCCCGCGCGAGGTAATCCGGCCGGCGTTTGAATCGCATTTGCAGAACCTGCATGCCTGGCTGGATCGCCAGACGCACATGCGCGTCCTGCGCATGGGATACTCGCAACTCGTTACCAATCCTGATCCCTCGATTCGGGCCGTCGGCGACTTTCTGGGAATCGACCTGGACTCCGTTGCCATGCGGCAGTCGATTGATCCAGCGCTCTATCGGAATCGCCAGTCGAGAAGCGAGACGGGGCCTGCATTGTGAGTTGCCAGAGCATTACGTTCGATGTCCGGAGTTGGCTGCGAACGCCTCTCAATGGGAGATTAACCAGTGTGAACGAAGGCTGAAGGTGCCGGACCACGTTTCAATGATTGGCGAGCCGACGTCAGCGCGGTAGCATGACGCCCAGTGACATTGACCGATGAGCTTGGTGTTTCGGTCCCCGAGATGCATGTTTTTGAATTGAGGATCACATGAAATTGCCACTGCGAGTGGGGCTGTTGTTGGCTGCAACGTATGCGTGCTGGACCTCGGCTGTGTGTCTGGCCGAAGACTGGCCGCAATGGATGGGGACGAAGCGCGATGCGGTGTGGCGCGAAACCGGGATCATTGAAAAGTTCCCCGCATCAGGTCCGAAAGTGCTGTGGCGAGTGCCTGTGCACGGGGGCTATGCGGGACCGGCGGTCGCCGAGGGGCGGGTTTATGTCACCGACCTGGTGACTGCGGCCGATACGAAGTCGGTCAGCAATCCGATGTCGCGACCCGAGATCAATGGCGAAGAACGGATTGTTTGTTTCGATGCCCAGACAGGTCGCGAGATCTGGAAACATGCGTATCCGTGCAAATACGCGATTTCTTACCCTTGCGGACCGCGCTGCACCCCCACCGTGCATCAGGGCAAGGTCTATGCGCTGGGGGCAGAGGGCCATCTCTTCTGCCTCGACGCCACCAAGGGAACCGTGCTGTGGTCAAAAGACTTCAAGGCGGATTTTGGTGCCAAAACACCAGTCTGGGGATTCTGCAGCCATCCGCTCGTGGACGGACAGAAATTGATTTGCGTGGTCGGTGGCAAAGATGCGGTCGCGTATGCCTTCGATAAAGATACCGGAAAAGTGCTGTGGCAAGCCTTGGAAGCCAGCGGTCCGGGCTATTCACCCCCCACGCTGATCGAGGCGGGGGGAACCCGGCAACTGCTCATCTGGCATACGCAGGCGCTCAACGGCCTCGATCCAGAGACCGGAAGGGTCTACTGGTCGGTCAAGCTGGAGCCTCAATTCGGCATGTCCATCATGGCGCCCCGACAGCTGGGTGACAAATTGTTTGCGGGTGGTATTGGCGGGGTGAGTGTGCTACTGCAACTCGCGGCGGACAAGCCGGCGGTCACCGAACTCTGGCGTGGCAGCATGAAAACCGGCGCTTCTCCGGTGAACGCCACTCCGTTCCTGGAAAACGGTTTCATGTACGCCGTCGACCAGCCTGGAACCCTGATGGGAGTCAACCTGGAAAACGGGCAACGTGTATGGGAGACGTTTAAGCCGATCAGTGAAGACCCCAACGCCCGCCGCATCAGCTCCGGAACCGCGTTTCTCGTCAAGAACGGGGAACGATTCTTCCTGTTCGCCGAGACCGGCAACCTGATCATCGCCCGCTTGACTCCCAAGGGCTATGATGAAATCAGTCGCACCAAATTGCTGGAACCCACGGGAATGGCATTCAGCGACCGCGATGTCGTCTGGTCACATCCGGCGTTCGCCAACAAGTGCGTATTCGCTCGCAACGACAAAGAACTCGTGTGTGCCTCTCTGGCCGCTGAGTAAAGCCGAGCTGGAGAGTCGGCGACGCGTTGATCTCGCGACACATTGAAATCTGAAACCGCGGATGCCGAGCGTCAAGCTGGGCATCCGCGGTCAGAACGCGTGTCCGAACGGCTACTGACGAATCAGTTTGACTTCCTGCAGGTCCATCACGGCGACGCCGGGCTTTTTCAGTGGTTTGACAGTCAGTGTATGGCGTCCGGCGCGATCGATGTTGAGGCTTCCGATTTCTCGGCGGCGCCAATTTTGAAAGCCGCCCGTTTCCTGCACGGTCATGACGATTTTCTGATCACCGACGGCAAATTCGACCTCGCTGCCACCGCTGCCGTTGCCACATCCCTGTACGATTTCCACCTGGAACTTGCCCGGCGTCTGGACTTGAAACTCCCAACTCGCCCAGTCGTCCGGACGGACCCAGAAGCCAAGTGTGTTCTTGTGGGGCAGGGGTTCAAACCGCAGCATCACACCATGCACATCAGCCGTGCGGCCCGGCAAGGTGATCGTACCGTCCTGGGCTTGCGGATTCGGAGCGTAGTCTGGATTGGGACGCATCATTTGGGCTCCCACCGCTTCGCGCCAGGACTTTAGCTGAGCGGCGAGTTGTGCGACTTTCTCCGGCGATTTATCAACGAGGTTATTGTTCTCACCCGGGTTCTTTTGCAGGTCGAACAATTCCTGACGGCCCGTGTCGTAGAACTCGATGAGTTTGTCGTTGCCGTTCCGGATCACTCCGCCGGGGCGTCCGCCTTGATTGCTGTAGTGCGGGTAATGCCAATACAGGGGGCGGGCGGCGAGGGCACCCTGCTGTTTCAACAGCGGGACCAGACTTGTGCCGTCAACCTGCGCCGGCGCAGCGGGCCGTCCCACAACGTCGGCGATTGTGGGAACCACATCGATGCTGTTGACGGGGACATCGCAGGTACTGCCCGCGGCGACGGCACCCGGCCATTTTACAAGCAACGGGACGCGCAGACCGCCTTCGTACAGATAACCTTTTCCTTCGCGCAGCGGGGCATTGGAGGTGGCTGGGGTGTTCGGACCCTCGATCGTAGCGAGGCCGCCATTGTCGGACGTGAACAAGACAAGTGTCTTCTGTTCCAGATTCAGATCCGCCAGTTTCTGCAGGACTCGACCGACGCTCTGATCGAGGCTGGCCAGCATGGCCTTGTAGATCGGATTATTCTGGGGTAACCCGGGTCGCGGTTGCTGGGAGTACTTCTCGACCAAATCGGGCTGCCCCTGCAGCGGAGTGTGAACTGCGAAGTGGGGCAGGTACAGAAAGAACGGGTGATCGGCGTGGGTCGCGATGAACTCCTCGGCTTCCGCGGTCAACCGGTCGGTCAGGTATTCGCCCGCAGGGGCAGTTTCCAGGCCAGGCAGCGGTCGGCCGTCGCGCGTGAAGGGCGCGAAATAACCTGGAGGAGAACCCGAGGCCGTACCGGCGATATTTGTGTCAAAACCCTGTTGCGTGGGTTCGAAACCCGCGCCACCCAAGTGCCATTTCCCAATATGACCCGTGGCGTAACCCGCTTCGCGCAGTCGTTCGGCCAGCGTGATTTCCTCGAGGGGCAGTTCCTGCCGCAGGGCAGCACGCAGTAAACGCTGGCTCGGCTGATCGCCACGACCGGGAAGCCAGTCCGTCAAGTGCAGGCGTGCCGGGTATTTTCCCGTCATCAAAGCGGCCCGTGTGGGCGAACAGACCGGGCAGGCCGCATAGGCTTGCGTGAACCGCATGCCTTCGCGTGCGAGCCGATCGAGGTGGGGTGTTTCGTGATATTTGCTGCCGTAGCAGGCCAGATCAGCCCAACCCAGATCGTCGGCAACAATCAGAATGACATTCGGTGGGGACTCGGCGTTCGCCTGGGCAGGCTGCAAAACGCCCGGGCCGAGGACAATGATCAGGCCGGCAAGCCATAGACGGGAGCGCATTTTCATGTGGGATCAGAGTCGTGCGGAAAAAGGGAAATGTCGGGGGTTGATTTCACAACGGGGATGACTCGGCTGTAAGACGAGATGGGTCAGCCGGAGTGACAGAATTCGAGAACAGGACCGTTGCGGGTTGGTCAATCCACAGAGCGGCCTTACGCGAGCAGTTCACGGACAACCTGGGCTTTCGTGACGTCAGCATCGGTCAGGCTGGCATCGCGCCCGTCATGAGGATAGGTCAATCTTCGATGATCAAGCCCCAACGCAGTCAGCAGCGTTGCGTGCAGGTCGTGCACCGTGACGACCTTCTCGACCGATTCGTAGCCAAATTCATCTGTCGCGCCGTGTACATATCCACTTTTGAACCCGCCACCGGCCAGCCACAGCGAGAACCCGCGACGGTTGTGATCTCGGCCGTCCGTTCCCTGCGAGATCGGCAGTCGCCCGAATTCACCGGTCCACAGGACGATCGTCGATTCCAATAGGCCGCGTTGCTTCAAGTCTTTGACCAAGGCCGCACTGGGCTGGTCGGACATTGCGCACAGGCCCTTCAGCGTTTCCGCGTTCTTGTTGTGGGTGTCCCACGGTTGTCCTTTGAGGAAGAGTTGCACGAATCGGACGCCCTTCTCAATCAGTCGCCGAGCGAGCAGGCAGCGGGTGCCATACTCGCGAGATTCGGGACGGTTCAACCCGTACATGTCCCGTGTGGCTTCTGTTTCCTGCGACAAATCCACCACATCAGGCACGGCCAACTGCATCCGGGCCGCGGTTTCGACATTCGCCAATCTTGCTGCCAGTTCACTGTTTTCTGGGTGACGCTCAAGATGCCGGCGATTGAACTCACGCAACAGTTCGAGCTGACGGCCCCGTGTTCCGGCGGATACTCCCGAAGGGGTGGCGAGGTTTAAGACCGGTGCGCCACTGGCGCGAAAGGGAGTTCCCTGGTAGATTGGGGACAGAAACCCGGATGACCAGTTCTTGTCACCATCGACGGGGAGTCCGCCAGGATCTGACAGCACCACGTAGGCGGGCAGGTTGGCGTTCTCGGATCCGAGTGCGTACACCACCCACGAGGCCATCGCGGGCATGCCTGCCAGAAACTTGCCGGTATGAATCAATCGCAGCGCCGCTTCGTGATCGACCGATTCGGTCAGCATCGAACGCACCAGTGTAATGTCGTCGGCGATGCTGCCCGTCTGGGGTAACAGTTCGCTCATTTCCATACCGCAATTGCCGTACTTCTGAAAACGATACGGGCTCCCCAGAACGTTTCCCGCCTGTTTATCAAAATGGGTTTCGAGGCTGCCGCCCGGGTAAGGCTTGCCATTCCATTTGGTCAGCGCGGGCTTGTAGTCAAACAAATCCATCTGACTGGGGCCGCCATGCTGAAACAGGCAGATCACCGCCTTGGCACGGCCTGACTCTGGCAGCAGGGCGTGCAGTCCTTTCGCGCCGGCATCGGCCCGGGCGATTTTGTCTGCCAGAAGATAGGTCAGCGCCAATGGGCCCAGGCTGCCCGCATAGTGCGATAAAAATGCCCGACGAGAAACACCGCGGTAGATCGAATCGTGGTCACACATGAGAGAGTTTCGCAGTCGTCCTTAAGCGGATATCGGGGTGATCAGCCGATCAGAAGTACTATTCCACATACAGAAATTCATTGGCGGCCAACAGCATCTGACAAAGATCGGCCCAGGCCGATTCACGTGGTGAATTGTCGGTGGCATGCTCTGCCGCCTGCCCTTCCAGGAATTCCAACGCCGCGGTCAGTTCGTGTGACTCGGGTTCCCGGTTCCACGCGCTCAGCCACGCCAGTCGCACGCGTGCCGGATCGGCATCGGCCGCTGATTCGAGTCGCCGGGCAAAATTCCGAGCCCGTTCGACGACGAACTCAGAGTTGAGCAACGCCAGCGTCTGCAGCGGCATGGTCGAGACCGGGCGCTGGGGAGAGTTGAAGACAATTGTGGGAGCGTCGAACACAGCCAGCAGGCTCGTGACCTGTGTGCGCCGTTGTTGCAAATAGAGTGAGCGTCGACGCCCCGAACCGTTGGGGTCGGCCGGAACGACTTCACCGGTGTCGAGCCGCTTCGTCGCTGCAAACGGTCCGCCGACCTGTGGATTCAGGTCTCCACTGACTGCCAGGAGTGCGTCGCGAATGGCCTCGGCATCGAGACGGCGGACGGGATACCGCCACAACAGTCGGTTGTCGGGATCTTTTTGGAACGCCACTTCGTCAGTACGGCTGGACTGCCGGTAAGCCGCCGAGTTCAGGATCACTCGGTGCAACTGCTTCAGGCTCCAGGGGACAGTGCCTGTCTCGGCACTCGCTGAGCGGGCAGCGAAGTTCCAGGCGAGCCATTCGAGTAATTCCGGATGAGACGGCAAGGCTCCCGAGATTCCAAGATTATCAACGGGTGCGACAATGCCAGTCCCGAAATGCCGGTGCCAGACGCGGTTCACCTGGACCCGCGCCAGCAACGCTGCTGCCGTGGAATCGGGGGCCGTAATCCAGTGGGCAAACGCCAGGCGACGCCCTGTCGTCTTGCGGGTTTCGCCGACCGGGCGGATTTGAAACGGATGGCCGGCATCCGACAGGACGGCCAATCCCTCGGGTTCGACCTTCGCGGCGGGCTTCGCATAGTCCCCCCGTTCCAGCACGAACACGTCGGGGGCCGTATCCGAGAGGTCACTGGCCCAGGCAATCTTGCCCGGACGGTCCGAGAGTGCCGCTCGTTGTTTCTGAACCCCATCCAAAGCCTGCTTCTCGACGTCGTAGTTCTTGCGGAACTGCGTCAGCGCGGTTCCCGATTCAGACTGTCCTTCAAACCGTTCGATGACCAGATTATCGACCGCGAAGTTACGTTTGGCGTAAACCGCGATGCCAAATCCTCCATCCGGCAGATCGGCTTCGGCCAGCGTCAGCGACTTACCATCCGGCAAAAAATCGACCAGATGTTCGAGTTGATACCGCCCTTGTTTCACATGCGTGATGCGGATGCCATAGTTCCGGCCTGCCTGATAACCGGTGCCGCCGACCTCTCCTGCCGATTTCGAGCCTCCGCCGGGATAATCCAGGTAGACAGTAGTCGCTGCCTTGGGATTGCCATCGATGAGAAGGTTGCCTCCCGCGACTGGCGAGTCATTTTGAAAATCGTGCAGCGCCAGATAGTAGCCAACCCGTTCCGCAGGAGGATCGGCATCATTCAATCGCACCGCCGTCAGGTCGAACGTCACCTGAATCACACCGCCAATTTCGGCAGGCGTCCAGTCAATTTTCTGTTTCGTCGAGACCCAGCCCTCACTTTGTCCGTCGGCAGCCTGAACCTTCAGCACGCCCCCGGCAACGTAGACCCCCGGTGCCTGTGAACTGCCAATGTTGGCCGGGGGGCTTCCCGCGGGAGTGTTATCGCCGGGAGCCGTGTTGCTCCAGCGCTCGTCCAGACGCAGATCGGCCGCGTCAAAATCGTCAGCCAGGACCACCGTACCGTGCGGACGATGTTGCCGGGCCCAGTCGTAAAGTCGCTGCTTCTCACGCGTGATTGCGGCGTCGAGTGTTTTGACCTGGCTGTCCCAGGCTTCAAACTCGCCCGGCAGAGAGGCGTACACGAAACGCTCTTGCGGCTTGACCCAGTTCTGCAGGTTGTAGACCGGGGCCAGTACCGCCTGCAACTGGTAGTAATCGCGCTGGGTAATGGGCTCGAATTTGTGGTCATGGCACTTCGCGCACTGAATCGTCAGGCCCAGCAGCGAATTCATCATGTTTTGAATTGTGCCCTCGATGACCGTGTAACGATCGACACGCACTTCGTCCGGGTTGCCATCGCTCTCACCGGTACCATCCTGGCTGTTACGTAAATAGTGGGTGGCTTCCAGCAGTCCAATCACCTCGGCCGAAGCCGAGTTGCCAGGGGTGAACCCCGCCATTTCGTCGCCGGCGATCTGCCCGCGCACGAATTGATCGAACGGTTTGTCGCTGTTGAGGGCCCGCACCACCCAGTCGCGATAACGATAGGCCAGCGGGCGGTCGGAATCGGCATTGAAGTAGCCATTTGAATCGGCATAACCCGCGGCATCGAGCCAGTACTTGCCCCAGCGCTCGCCGTAGTGAGGCGATGCAAGGTAACGATCGACCATGCGACTGTAGGCATTGGGAGCCGGGTCGTTGACGAAGGTCTCGATTTCAGCCACGGTCGGCGGCAGGCCGGTGAGATCGAAACTCACCCGGCGGATGAGGGTGGCGCGATCCGCGGCCGGCGCCAGAGATAATCCCTGGCGTTCCAGTTCCGATTGCAGGAAGTCATCGATTTCATTGGCGAGGCGTGACTTGTCTCGTACCGCGGGGACGGCCACGGCCTGGAGTGGTTGAAACGCCCAGTGATCTTTACCAGCCACGGCGCCTGCCACCTTGTCGCGACTGGGCAGTCCTGGCGCCCCGGCGGCGATCCAGTTTTTCAGCAGTGCCTTTTCATCTTCAGATAAAGGACTCTCGGGAGGCATTTCGTCGTCGGCCACCCGCTTCCAGAGCAGGCTGTTGCCAACATCGTGTGGCACCAGAACGGCACCGTTCATGCCCCCGCGAATCACCCCGCTGGCTGTACTCAGATTGAGCTGGGCCTCTTGCTTGGCCGGCCCATGACATTTCACGCAATGCCGTTTGAGCAGCGGTTGAATTTCGGCAGTGAATCGGGGGGCGGGGCGGTCAGCGGCATATAGGGGCGCGACCCAAAGCAGGCAGACTCCCACGATTGCCAAGACCCGTAGAACTCGGCGCTGGCCGGTTGGTCGGTCTACTGCCTGGGTTCGAAACTGTAACCGTTGGGTCAACCCGCACCTCACTATCAACAGACTGCCGATCAGGATCGCGACCGGCTCATGATTCGATTCATCGACTTTGTTCGATATGTTAGTCTCTCGAAATCTGTTCGGGTACGCAACTGGTTTCGCAGCGATGCCTTATACCAGTCCTCGTCGCTTGCGGATGTACCACTCGACACTCCACAGCAGGACACACACCAGAAACAGGGGCCATTGATCCCATAGGAGAATGCGGGTTATGCGCGTGACCTCGGCATTCAGCCCCAGGCGCGAGAGTTTCTTGATGTGGGCGGGCAACTCGTGCGGTGCCACTGTCGCGCCACCCGTGATCCGTGCGATATCCTCAAGCAGTGCAAAATCCGCCGCCGGGTTGTGCAGTTCCAGGTCCTGGTCATACACCAGAAACCGTAGTTCGGTTCCCAGTCCGATGGGTTCGCCGTTCTTTTTGGCAGAGACGTGCACCCGGTAATCGCCGGGCATTCGTGTTTCGAAAAACCTGGCCAGATTCTCGGTGCCCGATCGCTGCGGAGTGACCGGGTGCTTCTTACCTTCGGGATCGGTAATTTCAATCGTGAACGCGGCGTCATCGATGGGGCGCTTGTCCGCATCGCGGGCACCGAAGGTCAGGTTAACGGGTTGCCCGCTGCGAAGCCGTCGCAAGTCGAGCTTGGCCCAGACGGCCTCGTCCCCTTGAGTATCTTTGTGGGCCAGCCACAGCACGACCTGTTGCCAGAAACGCTGGTGAACGTCGTGGTGGCCCCCCAGATACCATCTCCAGGTGGAATCCGCAGCGAAGGCCATGGTGCGACTGCGTCCGAATTCCTGGGCGATCAGCAACGGTATTTTGCGTCCGGCTTCGTCGCGGGCATCGCCCAGTACCACGGCACCGTCCTTGAGGTTCAGGAAGCGGTTGGCATTTCGTAGTGCGGGCAATGATTCCCAAACGGCCTTGTTTTTGGGGGGCGCGTCCAGTCGCATGACGAAATGTGACAGACCGGCCTGCGTAGGCAGCATCTGCAGATTTGCCAGATGATGCAACGTGGGGTCAACGTCGTCGCCATTCTGGCGTTCAGTGCGGCGCATGACGACGGGCAGGGAGTCGGCAATTGGCGTGTCGGCGTAGCCTCCCGGACCAAAACTATGGCTGCCGCCGATCATCAACAGGCCCGCCCCTTGTCGGACCGACTCGGCCAGTTGTTTCAGTGCCTCGGGGCCAAACAGGCTGGCCGGGACACTGCCGATGATATACACGTCGTACGCACCGGGTTTGAACCAATCCAGTTCGATCCGGGTTTTGGCGCCGAGCTTCCCCTTGCGGATCGGCTTGAAGTCGAGCTGAATATCCGGAGATTCGTCGATTCGTCGCAGGAATCGATGTTCATCGCGAAACTCGGCTTCAAAATAGGCGACATTGACACCCCCGCTGAGCACCTGCAGAAATGTCGTTTGCGAGTTGTTGGCTGTGAGGGGCTCACCTTCCAACGGCAAAACTTCGACCGACAGTTTAAATTCACCGGGTTCCTGGGCCACAAATGTCAGGTCGTCGAGAGCCAGAATTTCCTGGTTCTGCACCGGCTTGATCTTGCGTGGCACGCCGACTGGCCGCATGACTCCGGGATTGCCCGCAACGACACCCGATTTGTCTTCCAATAGCAGACGCACAGTGAGTTCCTGGTTGGCGGCCCCGAGCGCACGCACCCGGCAACGGACGACGACCGTGTTCTTTACGAACACAGAAGGCGACACATCCAGGTCTTCGATACTCAAATCGGCCACGGAATCAGACAGCCCCGTGCTGCCCACGCCGACTGGGTCGACGCGAATCTGCTGCTCGGCTAACCGGGTGGCGGCGGCCCGCGGGTCGGTATCGTAGGGGGGCAGGGCCCGTTGGGCACCATCGGTCACGAGGATCAGACCAACGACCTTTTTTCCCTGGCCCAGTTTGGGAATTTCATCGAGTATATGCCCCAGGGCGGTCTGTTCGCCGGGAGATTCCGGGCTCAATTCTGTGACGGCAGTTACCTCTTTGTCGAAATCCAGGTATTCGACTTTGAGGTCTTTGCCCAGTTTTTCCAGATCGGCTCGGGCATCATTGACCAGTTTGACCGCGGCAGCGCGTCGCGTCGCACCACCCGATCCGTCCGCCACACTCATGCTGCGACTTTGATCGACCGCCACAAATAGAACCGAGTCTTGATGGTCGGTTTCAGAAATCTCGATCGACGGTCGAATCATCAGCCAGGTGATCACCCCCCAGGTGAAGATGCGCAAAGTGAGCAGGGTGATACGCGATCCTCGAGGGAGATGGGCAATGCGACTACGGTACGTGGTGGCAATCAGGAACAGAGATATTCCTGCCGCTAACAGCACCCAGGGCCACGCGAGGATTGGATCGAATTGCGGAAGCATGTCACCCGGATTCTACACGTATTGCGGGCCGGAAACAAAGTTCTCCCAAACCACCCTTCGACAGACTGGCAGGACAGGTCACGGAAGCCTGCGACAGGCGGCCTATTGACGCCTGGCTTTGCGTTTCGCCGGGCGACTGCGTGGGGCATTGCGGGCGGGCGCACGTTTCGGTGCGGGCACATCAAGCAGAAGTAATGCTTCGGCTTCGCGGCGTCGCATCAAACGTTTCTCCCGAGGGGTGAGATCGTCGTAGCCACACAGGTGCAGCAAGCCATGCACCAGATAGAGAGCCAGTTCGTGGCTGGTTGTCGTCTGATGCCGGCTGGCATTGTGGGCCGCCGTCTCGGTGCTGATCACGATTTCTCCATCAAGGACGCGATTCGCCCCCCGGCGAACTGTGCCGGCGGCACCGGCCAGATCGGTTCCATCGCCTTCCAGCAGGAAACTGATGACGTCCGTGGGGAAATCGTGATTCAGGAAATTCCGGTTGATTTCATGGATTTCCGCATCGCTCACAAACGCCACACTGATCTCAGCGGATGACACGCCTTCCATGGCCAGAGTGGCACGTGCCAGCGAACGCAGCGTGCGCCGATCAATGGGTACGGCTCGCTGGCGGTTCACGATCGAAATCTCGTAAGCAGGCATGCAGAACTTTCGTACGGTCAGAATCGAACGCTGATGACGACGGCTATTTCAGGTATCGCCCCACGCGATGTGGGGACAGTTTGTAGGACGATGTCGGCAGGTTCTTAGCCCGTATCGCAGGACATCGTGGCCAGACCGCCGAGTCGCACGGTGACGGCTTGCGAAAATCGGCCCAGCTTCGGTCGAGAGATTGTGCCCACATCGATCACGGCACGGCTTCATGCGGATCGGGGTTCGGGATACTTGACCCGTCCGTGGTAGACCGCCGTCAGAGATTTGGTGAGGCTTTCTTCCACGCGAGCCAATTCGGTAAAGGTCAGGCCACATTCGTCGAATTGCCCATCCAGCAATCGACGCATGGCGATTTCGTGAACGAGACGTTCAATGCGACTTGGGGTAGGTTCGGAAAGCGCGCGACTGGCGCCTTCCACGGCGTCGGCGATCATCAAGACGGCCGTCTCGCGCGTCTGGGGCTTGGGGCCGGGGTAACGGAAGTTGGCCTCTTCGGCATCGGTGCGGTGATCGGGATCTTCTTCGGCCAGACGTGCCGCTTCGCGGTAGAAGTACTCGACGAGCGTTGTGCCATGGTGTTGCTCGATAAAATCGAGAATCGGCTGCGGTAACCCCTGTTCCTCGGCCAGGTCGATGCCATCTTTCACGTGACCAATGATGATCAGGGTACTCATGGCCGGGGCCAGGTGGTCATGGCGGTTTTCACCGTCAGTCATATTCTCGACAAAATAGTGAGGCTTCAACATTTTGCCGATGTCGTGAAAATAGGCTCCGACTCGCACCAAAAGGCCATTCGCGCCAATGGAGTCGGCCGCGGTTTCGCCAATACTGGCGACGGTGATCGAGTGGTTGTACGTCCCCGGTGCGCGGCGGACGAGTTCCTGCAGCAGGGGGTGGGAGACGTCACCCAATTCCAGCAGACTGATATCGGTGACGGCCCCAAAGGTCGATTCGATAAATGGCAGGCTTCCTGAAACCAGAAAACCCGCGGCCAGGCACCAGCCGGCGCCGCGCAATCCTTCAACCCAGTGCGTGTAATCCAGCCACATGGGCGGCACGACCTGGACATCGGGAGGCATCACCCCCATTTTGTCCACCACGGTCGTGCCCCAGTACATGAGGAAATACGCCAATGCCGTCCATAAACCGACCAGCACCAGCGTCGATCGCGAAGGGACGCTGGGGAGCAGAATGGCTGCCGTGGCGCACACGCTCATCAAGGTGGTAAATCGTCCCAGGTCGGCCCCCGTCGTAAAGGCCACGATCAGGGTGATCGCAAAAGCCGTAATGGTCGCCAGGATCTGGCTGTTGACCACCGCGCAGATCATGACACAGGCGAGAATCGGGCCGACTTCGGCACGCCAGGGATCGTGTGACAGACTGTTGCCCAGGGCAACAGCGATGACGAGCATGCCGAGATACAGGCTCAATCGGCGCAGATCACCAAACAGCGGACGCTCGTTGCGGGCGAGGTGATAACCAATGAGACCTGCCAGGATCA
>JAFEBR010000504.1 GCA_018242565.1 Planctomycetota bacterium
CGCATTGCTGCGGCGGCTAACTCCATTTTTATTTAAATGCGCTCCGGGGTTGAATCCTGTTAGAGCCAAAGGCCCTCCTCCTCCCAACTGTATCTGATTGCGGGCGGCGGTGAAAAGTAGCAGAACGTTCGCACCCTTCCGATGTCGTCCGAGTTCGCCAAAATTCTGTAAGCAATCCCCGCCGGCGATCGGCACGGCTATGTTTTCAAGTCCCGCAGTCCGGAAGAGCGCACCAAGCCGCTGATGGACTGGGTCTCCAAGCTCATTTGCCGGATGGGCCGGAAAGCCGGAGTGAAGTTCAACGACGGGAAATACGCCAGTGCTCACAACTTCCGCAGATCGTTTGGCACGAGTTGCGCGACAATCGTTTGCCCGGTTATGCTGCAGCATCTGATGCGGCACGCAAGTCTGCAAACTACGATGGAGTACTACGTCGATCAAGACGTGGATAACCTCGCCCCCGATGTGTGGATAAGTTTTACTGACAAATCCACTAACATGGCCAGTGAATCGCCCAATGCCCGAAATCGTACACACGATCGCAACTAACCGTTAAAGAACGACTTAAGAAAATATTCCCGAGTGGGCTCGAACCACCAACCTTCGGCTCCGGAGGCCGACGCTCTATCCAATTGAGCTACGGGAACGCGTATTTCGTCTCCTCACTTTATGACCGGCGGGCGGGTCTGTCAATCGCTTGAAAATCGCCGAAAAACACGGGAAATCAAGTCCAAAACGCCGGGAGGTCCAAATCCGCATCGACAAAAACGCGAAAACCGTCTTTAATGCGGCGCCTGGGAGCGACAGGATGCCTCCCCGGGCGACTCGACTTTTTGGCTTGGCGGTCTCCGACCGCTCCGGTGCAGGGAAAGGATTCCCGTGAGTGGTTTTGTCGTCGCGTTGGCCCGTGGGGCCGCGCATCTGGATGCGGGCGAATTCGATCAGGCGGAAAAGGTCTACGAACAAATCGTCCGGGCCGATCCGCAGCACGCGCCGGCCTGGCACCAACTGGGCCTCGTGGCGCTCCAGCAACACGATCTCGAACGTGCCGTCGAATGCCTCGAACGGGCCGTGTCGCTCGACAATTCCGACCCCACGTACCAGATTGACCTGGGCCGGGTCCACTCCCGCCTCGACCAGACTGACGAAGCGATCGAGTGCTTTCAACAAGCCATTTTTCTGGCTCCCGACGACCCGCGCCCCCACGAACTGCTGGGCAACGTCCTGCACCACCGAGGCGATTTCATCGGCGCTGAACTCCAGTTCGAGCAGGTCGTGCGACTCGATCCCCAGGCGGTTTCGGCCTGGTCAAATCTGGGCACACTCCACACTCAACTGGGCCGGCATCTGGAAGCCATCTCGTGCTTTCGCGAAGCCCTCAAACACCAACCCGACCGCAGGGACGACTGGCTGCATCTCACCGCGTTGTTGTTCGACCAGTTTCGAGCGATGGACAGCGGTGCGCTCCGGCGGACACTTGGCGAAATCGATCCGTTTGCACTCAATGCGCCGGCCAACCTGGCCTTGATCCAGGCCATTCACACCGCGCTCCATCAGGCCAAAGCTCGTGCCAGCGCGGGGAAACCGCATGCCGTGTTGCCCCCGCCACACTTTCCGTTCGGTTCAATGCTCGAGGGACATCCCCCAGCCGTTGCGGACAGCGTGCTGACCACTCCCCCCTTATCGGGGCCCATCCGCATCGGCTTTCTGTCGCGATGCTTAAGCGACCATGCCATCGGCGAATTGACCCGAGGTCTGTTACGGCAGATCTCACGCAACGAATTTTTCATCACCGCGTTTGTCGTGGGCGACGCCGAGCCACAGTCGACACTGGCATTACGGGACGCGGTCGATGCCCTGGTTGAATTGCCCACCGATCTGCCGACGGCCCGTGCTGCGATCACAGCCACGCGTCCCGAGGTGCTGGTCTTTACTGACCTGGGACTCGATCTGCAGACCACGACGCTGGCCCATTCGCGTTTGGCGCCCGTGCAATGCGCCCTGTGGGGACGCCCCCTGGGAACCCGCCTGTCGACCATTGACTACATCCTTTCGAGCCAACTGTTCGCCGTGGCGGGGATCTCGTCGCGCGAAACCCGCAAGCTCACACTGCTCGAATCACTCGGGGTTTACTACGAACGCCCCGCGATCGACCGCGCCGAATCGCGTGATGATGTCCGCCGGGAATTCGGGCTCCCCCGCCGCAAGCACCTCTATCTGTGCCCGCAACCGGTCTTCCTGCTCGAACCGGAATTTGACATTGTGCTGCGAGCCCTGCTCGAGCGCGACGTCTCGGCCCGCGTGGTCTTAATCGAGTCGGCGTGCGCGGCGTGGAATGAAAAACTCTCGGTCCGATTGCGAGAGCATCTGGGCCCTCTGGCTGATCGTGTGATCTTCACTCCGCCGGTCGACCGAGATCAACTGCTGCGACTGATGCGAGTGGTCGACGTGATGCTCGATCCGCCCCATTTCGGGGGTGGCCTGACCAGCTTTCAGGCGTTGGGACAGGGCTTGCCGATCGTCACCCTGCCGGCCCCCTTGCCCTACGATCAGGTCACCGCCGGGTGTTATCGCAAGATGCGACTGGAAGTCTGTGTCGTCCGGACCCTGCAGGAATATGTCGATGTCGCGGTGCGGCTGGGGACCGAACCCGGTTTCAATGCCAGCATGCGGACAGAAATCACGAACCGGAACTCGGCAGTTATCGCCGACGCGGCGGCGGTACAAGACCTGGAGCAGTTCTTTCGGCGGGTGGCGCGCCCGGCCACACCGGCTCCGTTGTCGCAACCCTCTGCCGCTTAGCACGGGTAAGGATTGCCAGGCCTCAGCGCGAGCTCATCCGCGTATGGCAAAGCAGTGTACTCTGGGATGCGCCACTGGGCTTTCGAATCTCGCCCGCTTCGGGGCTGTTCGGCAACGGCCCCCCAGCGCACCTCTGATTTTCTGTTTCGCGCAGCGAATGGGAGAATTGGATAGGGCGTTGGATCGACGGAGCGATCCACGACTTTGGGGCCGGGACTCGGTCACCTAGCAACTTTCGGGAACAGGAAGAACCAGCGATAGAGACGGTGACTTAGCTACTATTCAGAGGCACACACATCCGCACACCCCCCTGCCGATCACACAGCAAACCATTACAGCACAAGCACTTATGAACAATCCGAATTTTTGATCCTTGCCACCCGGATTTCCGTTTGTAAAATATCACTCTTGTGTAGCCGAGTCGGGCGATGAAGATCGCCCGAACGGGGGACCCAATGGGAAGGCTCGTAGCGAGTCTTCCCCGGGGCGCAGGATCGAACGATCGATCCGGGGTACTTTCAAGCCCTAGCCCGACAGCTAACCTCGTAGGCAGGTCGCGGCATGGTGCCGTGGCTCAAGTTGAAAGGGCACTTTCGTCTCTGTCTTCGCGCCCTGTGCGCCTTGCCGCGACGATGAGCCCTGCTGGTTCATAGGTTCGGCAGAGGTTTTTCACACGTCGTCGCGGCGCCAGACAGCCCGCGTTCCCGTTCGTCCGTACGCATCAGGACGAGCTTCCCCACCAGGTGCCGTGACGCTAACCGTCCGCGCCTGTGGTTGCTCTCGGCGTATTCACGACAGGAACCGGCTGGTCCTGACACCGTCGCTG
Organism: Planctomycetota bacterium; assembly: GCA_018242565.1. GTDB lineage: Bacteria > Planctomycetota > Planctomycetia > Planctomycetales > Planctomycetaceae > JACQFH01. Next base: position 3,629 of record JAFEBR010000504.1, read on the forward strand.
ACGTGGGCGCAACCCGTTCGCCGAGCCGGAGGGAATTTCCATGTTCTCCACGCTCGTTTCCGGTTCCACGGTTCTCTCACTCGCGTTCATCGGACTCCCAACAGTCAGTGGCTGGCTATTCACGTTGCTGTTGATCTGCGGGGTCGCGGCCTTTGCCCTGTGGCTGTCGGTGCGATACATCCCGCACAACTCGGTGGGGGTTGTCGAAAAACTGTGGTCTACAGCGGGTTCGGTGCCCGAAGGACAAATCCTGGCGCTGAATGGCGAAGCGGGTTATCAGGTCGAACTGCTGCGCGGTGGCCTGCACTTCGGCCTGTGGCGCTGGCAATATCGGTTGCATCGCGCGCCGCTGGTCACAATTCGTCAGGGACGCATCGGCTACGTCTACGCCCGCGACGGCGAGTCGCTGCCCCCCAGCCAGACGCTGGGCCGGGTCATCGAATGCAACAACTTTCAGGATGCCCGGACATTCCTGGGTGTCCGTTCGACTCCGCAAGTCAATGGCACGCGCGGCCAACGTGGTCGCCAGCGCGCGATCTTGCGTGAAGGCGTGTACGCCATCAACCCGGCGTTGTTCGTCGTCATGGCGGAAGACGTCGTCTATTCACTGCGCCATCTGCAGGGTGCCCAGGAAGCCAAAGCGATCACCGAATGGCAGCGGGCACTGGTCGACATCGGCGGCTTCACGCCGGTCGTCGTGGGCGGCGGTATCGAAACCCAGGACCCCCTGAATCCGGAACGGACCATGGTCGTGGACAGCATCGGTATCGTGACCATCCATGACGGTGCGTCGCTCGAACCGGGTGAGATCATCGCTCCGCCGGTCGGCAGCGAAGCGACCGATCCGAACTATCACAACAACTTCCAGGATCCCGACGCCTTCCTGCGCGCCGGCGGTCGCCGCGGTCGGCAGTATCCCACGCTCACCGACGGTACCTATTTCATCAACCGCTGGTTTGCCTCGGTGCAGATGTTGCCGAAAACGGTGGTCCCGATCGGTTACGTGGGCGTCGTCGTCAGCTATTACGGAAAGGCCGGACGCGATCTGTCGGGAGCTGCGTTTCGACACGGCGAACGAGTCGCGGCGGGCGAACGGGGTGTCTGGGAAAAACCGCTTGGTCCGGGTAAGTACGCCTTCAACACGTATGCGGGCAACATCGTGCTCGTACCGACGACCAACTTTGTGTTGCACTGGGTCACCGGCAAAAACGAGTCGCACCGTTACGATGAATCGCTGCGGTCGATCGACCTGGTCACGAAAGATGCGTACGAACCCAGGCTGCCGTTGTCGGTGGTCGTGCATATCGACTACCAGTGCGCTCCGAACGTTATTCAACGATTCGGCGACGTCAAGAAACTGATTACGCAGACGCTCGACCCGATGCTGAGTGCCTACTTCCGTGACATCGCCCACAAAAAGACGATGCTCGAACTGCTGCACGAACGCGATGTCATCCAGGCCGAGGCCCGCGATGAACTGCGTCGCAAGTTCCACGACTTCGACATCGAATGCGTTGACGTGTTGATCGGGAAACCCGATACCGCCGAGGCGGGGGGCAAAATTGAAACATTGCTCGAACAGTTGCGACAACGGCAATTGTCGATCGAACAGCTCGAAACCTATGAACGACAGCGCGATGCCGTCGATAAGTTGAAGTTGCTGAACGAAGCCCAGGCGCAGGCGACGATGCAGACGCAGCTCACCAACGCCCGGGTGCAGGTGGAAATCGCCGACAGCCAGGCCGCGGCCGAACTGGCCCGCACGCGCAAGCAGGCGGAACAGACGATTGTGCTCGCCGAAGCCGACCTGGCCCGTTCGCGCCGTCAGGCCGAACAGGCGGTCGTGGTCGCCGAGGCCGAATTGGCCTGCGCCCGCAAGCATGCCGAACAGACGATTGTCGCCGCGGAAGCGGAAAGTCAGCAGAAAGTGCTGTCTGGACAGGGGGAATCGCAAAAAGTGATGCAGATCGGTCTGGCCGAAGCGTCGGTACTGCTGAAGAAGATTTCGTCGTTTGGCGACCCGCGGCTGTATGCCCTGTCCCAGGTCACACAGCAGCTCTCGCAAAGCACGCAACCGCTGGTCCCCGAGCGCGTGTTCGTGGCCGGCGGCGACAGCCAGAGTGGCTCGTCGGCGACCAGCCAGGGAATGCTCGGACTGTTAATCAGCCTGATGGTCGCCGAGAAATCGGGGTTCCAGATCGGCGAGTCGTCTGAGCAGACGGAACTGAAAGAGCTGTCCGACCGCATGAGCCGCATGGCCATGGACAATCTGCAGTCGTCACGCCCCACCACGGGTACATCGGCTGTCGTCGCCAATGGTCAGCATTAATGAGTCCTGACCGCCCTGCCCGAAAGCGCAACGCTTTCGGGCAGGGTGCGCCGGGTTCGCGTGCGATTCCACAACAACTGACTGCCCCCAGAACGAAATGATTCCCATGGAGACTGCTCCCGCCACATCAACCGTGTCAACGACCTGTCCCAAGTGCAGCGGAGCCATGGCAGCAGGGTACATTCCTGATTATTGCCATGGGGGAATACTGCCAGCGGCCTGGTATCCCGATGCTCCTCAACCCCACTGGTTCAGGGGCTTAAGAATCGCGTCGAACTTGAAACGGCCCATCCTTGCACATTGCTGCACAGAGTGTGGTTTTTTGGAATTGTACGCTCCCGTCCCAGCAAAATCGGTCGACGGGCAGTATTGAGGTTGCAACTCACTGCTCACGTCGCCCGGGTGATACCTGCGGCACAGCGCATCAACTTTTGAAATTGACTCGCCGCCCCGTACGCGTGAATCAGGAATTCTATGAAAGACCAGCCGTCAGCCGCGACAGTCCCCATGACCTGTTCAAAATGCCGTGGAGTTATGGAAGAGGGATTTCTTACGGACCATAGCCATCAAGTGATGTGCGCCGGGTCATGGCATCCGGGAAAAATCCAACGGCACTGGCTCTGGGGGTTGAAATTCCAAAGGAAGCAGCAGCGAGAGATTTGTGCGTATCGCTGCCAGAATTGCGGATTTCTGGAACTTTACGCCCCGGGAAATACTTCGACACCCAGTCACCCCTCCTGATCCATGGATCAGCTTTCCCGCACGGGTCAGACCGTATCCGCCTGACCTCACGATGTGCCTGCGGATTCCCGTCGCCGTGGGGATACGGTCCCGAGTTACCGGGCGCGGGCGATGACAAACCGCCACAGCAGGCCCGACAGGATCAGCGCTCCACCCCACCAGGTCGAGGCCGCGACTTGTTCTCTCCAGAACAGCCAGACCCAGAACGGGTTGAGAATCGCCTCGAGCAGTGTGATCAGTCCGGCTTCCTGGGCGGGCACCGTCCGCAAGGCCCGGGCAAATAAGACATAGGGCAGCCCCATCTGAAACGCCCCCAAACCGCCGACCACCAGCCACTGACTGCCGGTCGGCCAGAGTCCCTGCGACACAATCCACGGCAACAGAATCGCACCGCTGACCAGATGATTGAGTACCACCAGCCAGGCAGAATTTTCTCGATTCAGGGCCCGCATCGAGGCGATCACGCCGCCGTACGCCAGTCCGCTGCCCAATGCCAGAATCGTTCCGAGAAACTGTTCTCCCTGCCATTGCCCGGCGACAATGCAGATGATCCCCAGCAACCCGAACGCCAATGCCGCCAGATTGGCACGGGTCACGGGTTCATTCAGAAACAGGGCGCCGAACAAAAAGGCCCAACCGGTACCGGTTGACTGCAGAAAGATCGCCGCGGCGGCGGTCCCCCGCGTCAGCGCGGCGATGAACAGAAAATTCATCGTGGCAAACGCTACCACCATGGGCAGCATGCGGGGCGTCCACCGCACTCGCCGCCAGTTCACAAACGGCAACAGACAGAGCCCGGCGACGAGCGCGCGAAAACAGGCAATCAACAGTGTTCGATTGTGATCGCTGACCGCCTGCAAGGGGGGACTCTTCACGATCATGCCGCTGGTGCTCCACAACAACGCGGCCGCCACTAACAACAACCGCCCGCTCCACGATTTTGGGGGAACCCGTTCGGAACTCATGGTGTCTGTCTTGATCCACGGCGATTCACAGAAGTGCACGAATGACGACCACTCGAGCGGGCAGCACCATCAAACTCGGCCTGATGCTGGCCAACAATCGTGAGCAAGCGGGTGATTGTGGCAAGCGACATCATCCGACACAATACACCGACTTGATGGATCACCGGCCGCATACGTTCATCCCCTGTTCAAAGTCTCTCACGTCTGCTGACCATGTACGAAATCTTCGAACACACTGCCGACCTGGGATTGCGAGTTCGGTCCGCCGATTTGCCCAACCTGTTCGCCGAGGCGGCCGAGGGGTTGTTCTCGATGACGGTCGATCAACTTACAGCCGTCCGACCGATCGTCGAACGCCACGTCGAGATCAAAGGGACCGACCTGGTTTACCTGCTCTTCGACTGGCTGAATGAATTGCTGTACATCTGCGACACCGAACACCTGGTATTTTGTCAGTTTGCGGTCGAACTGACGGATGCCGGTCTCACCGCAACCATCCGTGGCGAACCGCTCGACGAAGAGCGCCATCACATCACCCACGAAGTCAAGGCGATCACCTATCACGAGTTGAAAGTCTCGCGCGAAGGAGAGAGCTGGCTGGCCGAAGTCATCGTTGACATTTAGTCAGCGGACGAGCACCGCATCACACCAGTTGGCGTGATCGAGCATGTCGGCGTCGCCGCCAAAATCGACCCGCAACGACAGGGTCTTTGCCCCGGTCAGATCGATCGGATCAATCACCAGAGCCGGACTGGTACCAGTCAGCGCGGGACTCTGGAACACCCGCTTGCCATCCACGAGCACTTCATAGACGGCATTTCCCTTACCGGCCGTGATGTCGTCGATGCCCAACGTGGCCTGGAACCGGCGGTATTTCCCTGGCAGCGCGTAAGTCACCGTGCTGCGACTGTGCACTCCCAACCCGAGTGCATATTCAACGCCGCGGACCTGCAAGAATCCGCCGGCCACCGAACGGTTACGCTGCAGGGGCCATTCCAATTGCAGAAAAGGCTCGAACTCGTAACGCGCCGGCTCCAGGTCTGACAGCCAGGTGGCCGCGCCCCCCAGAAAACGAATCGCGTCGACGGCCGACAGCGGGAGACTCCACCGCCCTCCAAACTGGGGCTCGCATGTCAGTTGATCTGGCCCGACGAGGCGGAGCTGGCGTGCCCGGAATCGGCTGCCGTCCACCAGTGTCACCAGTGCGCCTTCCCCTCGAAAGGGCTCTGCAACAGACAACGTCGGGTTTAACGCCAGGGCCTGCACCCCGTCACTGCGAATCTTCGCGAGACCAGCCGCCGACTTCAGAGTCAGTTCGGCCCCCTGTAACTCCACGAATTCCCCTTCCAGCCGATCACCGTTGCGGAGAATCACTGTGTCGTGCGATTCGGTCCCCACGAGCATCAATTCCAGCAATCGCGACAGCGACTGCGAATTGGCCGGTCGGTCAAAGACAACACCCCGAATGGCTTCCAGCGGCACACTGACGGCGGGCAGTTCCGGGTCGCAGATCAGCTGCCCTGTTAAAGCGGCATCGCTGATCGCTTCGGTCTGCAGCGCCAGGAACTCTCCTGTCGCCAGCACCACGATGGGACTCTCAGCGGCCAGATGCATCTGCCGACCGGCAAATTTCAGCATGATGAGATTTCGCGTGGCCAGTCTGCGTGGGTCACCCGGTCCCAGTCCGACCTGGGTGGGACTCAACTCAGAGAGCGCCCCACGGTGAATCTGTCCCTGCGCATCTGTCACCTGCACCTGACGCACATCGTCGGGAGGATCGTCCGCACAAACGGGGGCTGGCCCTCCCGCGATGCATCCCCCCCAGACCAGGCTGCAGACCATCACTCCGACACACCGCCACACAGAAATCTGCCGAGCACTGGCTGACTTCGGCAGGCTCCCTTGTGTGCGGCCCGAACGAGCGCGGGCGATGAATACGCATGTCATCGCCGGGCCCCTAACGCTGAAAGATCGGGAGATAATTGTTGGGCATCTGCAGCACAATGCAGGCCATGGCCGTGGCGTACTCTGAGTTGACGGTGTGATCCATCCAACTGCCATCCTGCGTCTGCCGGACGAGCAGTTCGTCACGAATCGCCGGATACCACTGCCTCCAATAATTGCCGCCGGCATGCCACATGACCTGGGCGGCGTAATAGTGTCCGTAGAAATAGAAGCCCTCGTTCCGAAAGATCTCGCCGCGCGGCTGGTGATCGAGCAGGAACTTCAAGCCCTTTTGAATCTCTTCCCCTTCGTAGATACCGGCACTGTAGAGTGCCACGAGTCCGGCCGCCGAGCGCGGCCAGAGACTGACGTTGCCCGACGTCTTGGTGTACATGAATCCGCCGTCGGCCAACTGGCAACTCTTCACATACTTCGTACACAGTTCGACCGTGCTTTTGGGGACGTACAACCCGGCGTTGCGGGCCGCGCGCAGCGCCATAATCTGGCACACGGTTACCGAGACGTCGGCCTCTTTGCGAACTGGAAAATATCGCCAGCCACCGTCTTTGTTTTGTGAATTGACGATGAGATTAATCGACAACTTCAGCTTGTCGCGGATTTCCGCACGGGGCGTCATGCCGTACACTTCCGCCAGAAATAACGTCGCAAATCCATGACCATACATCGGATTCTGCTGACGATGCTCAGGTGCTGAGATCAACCCGGTCGAATCGGTGCAGTTCAGCAGGTACTGCACGATTTTCTCGACCTGCTCGCCGTATTTGCCCCGGTTCGGAGTGTAGCCGGCCGACAGAAAGGCGATTCCGGACAAAGCCGTCACGGCCACATGTCGGCGGTAGGTGCTGCCAGAACCGAGCGACCCATCTTCGAATTGGGACCGAGCCAGCCGATCGAGCCCCCGGTCGATGGCCTGCTGCGCCAGAGGCGTGACGAGTTCCAAACCACTGGTTTCTGTGGTGCGGGAGACCGGGGGAGCCGCCTGAGCCGCACACGGCACGAGCGCCGCCACGACCAGCAGCGCCAGGCTGCCGCCGAGTACGGTCAATCGAACCAAGTGCGATGTCATAGCCGGGGACGTTTTCACAGGTTGATCCTAAACGAACCGCAGCGGCGATTCCAGATGAGCGTGTTCGAGTCCCGTATCCAACCACATGCGGCCAAAACGAACGGGAGTGCGAGGCTCCCGCCGAGCCGGCGATCAGTTCCAGCGTAATTCGAAGATTTCACCCTGATATGACCAAGCCACGGCTTTCTCTACTAGACCAACACGGACGTGATTTTGTTCCACAGGGGGGTTCAGGGGAGGGCGTACGAGCAAGGCGGAGGCCTC
>JAFEBR010000505.1 GCA_018242565.1 Planctomycetota bacterium
AGCATTTTGCGAAAGAGAAAAATCGTCCGGATTTCAGTTGGAGCCTGGGGACAACGGTCCTGCGAAAATGTGAAGCCGGCCGGGTGATCTGCCGGCAGGGAGACGCCGCTGCCGTCACGGCATTTTACATTCTGTCGACCGAAGACGTCGTTCGCCTGCGACAACACCAGTTAGAATCGCTCACCGCCGAGATCGCGGCGAAAACGTCGGGTCAGCCCGCAGTCCATCAATATTACCACCTGTTACCGCTGGCAGAACTGCAGCAGAAACAGCAGGCGCTGGCTGCGGAATTGAAGGCGTTGGAGCAGCAGAAGTCAGCGTTCATTTCGGCCGGGCAGCAGGAACCTGAGCAGCGTCCTGCTGCCACGGTGCTGTTTGCCGGTGACTTTCAGGGAAACGCTGCCAAGCCGGGTTTTTTCCGGCGCATGCTGGCGCGGCTGGGAGGGGCCGCACTGCCCCAGGATCAGTCGATGCCGGATGCCATTCCGGTTGATGCGCCCACGACGTTAAAGCGCAGCCAGGGATTTTCGGCCGTGCTCAACGAGACCAACCTGTTTGGTGAAATGAGTTGCCTGAATCGCACGCCCCGCTCGGCTACCGTCGTGGCCAGCCGCGAGTGCTATATGCTCGAAATGCTGCGCAGCGTGCTGGATGCGCTGCATAAAGACCCGAAGTTCAAAGAGAAAATTGACAACTACTACCGCGAACATGTGATGGAAGGGCATGTGCGGCGGCTGTCGATTTTTGCCGACTTAAGCGATGCCGAGTTCGCGGAGTTGGGTCTAAAGGACGCGGTCACGCTCGAAGAATTTCCGGCCGGTTCGGTCATCATTGAAGAAGGGACACCGTCGGATTCGGTGTATGTCATCCGCAGCGGGCTGGTGAAAGTGCTCGGTAAGGCGGGCTATTCGTTGCATGAAACGGATCTGCAAGCGGCGCACTGGGCGAGTCTGCCAGGGGAACTGACCGCGGCGGAATCCGCTGAGTCGCCTTTAGCGACTGCCGTCTGGAAGACGTTGCCCGACGAGTTGCGGACCTGGGCCCAGGCGGGCGGACCGGCAGAAGCCCGCTCGCGTCAAGTGAGTTTGTTGAATGGCTGGATTCAACAGGGGGCGGCGCTGCTCAAAGAAGTCAAAGTCGACGGTAAAGCCGTCAAGGAACGATTCGACCTGCTGGAACTGCTCGATGACCCGCAGGTGGCGGAGTCCATCTCAGCGTTTCCGGAACCGATTGAAAACTGGTCGGAATACGAAGGTCGTTTGTTTGCGAGGTACCTGCTCGAAAAGGTTTGTCCACTGGGGATTCCCCGCCGGTTGCTGTTGAACGGCCCCGCAACCATCTGGAGTTACGTGGGGCGTGGCGAAGTGCTGGGTGAAATTGGTGTACTGTTCAATCAACCTCGCTCGGCGACATGCGTCGCCTACGATCATCCCGACGGTTACGACCAGCGCCTGCCCGATTCGCGAACGGGAGCGGTTCCCTCGCGTGTCGAAGTCGTCAAGCTCAGTGCCGAATTGTTCCAGCGCATGGTCAGCCGTTCCCCAAAGATTCGGGAACGGATCGATGCCCTGGCGCGGCAGCGACAGGAAAAATCGCGGACCGTGACCGCCCCCACTCCGACGGGCAAGCTGGCGAATGCGGCTCCGGGGAGTGATTTTGAACGCCTGGGCCTGGTGCAGGGGCAGCAACTCATGTTGATCGACCTCGACCGCTGCACCCGCTGTGGTGCCTGTGTCGAGGCCTGTATCGCGGCACACTCGGATGGTCAAAGCCGCCTGTACCTGGATGGCATGCGGATTGATAAATACCTGGTGCCCTTGAGTTGCCGGAAGTGTCTCGATCCCGTGTGCATGATCGGCTGCCCGGTGGGCTCGATTCAGCGCGGCGACCTGGGCGAGATTCTGATTCGGAACTGGTGTATTGGTTGCAGTATGTGTGCCGACCAGTGTCCGTATGGTTCGATTCACATGCGCGATATCGACGCTGTGGAATTGACTCCTTTGCAGAGGTTGTCGGTGCCCGAGGGCTTTGAACTGCGGCAAGTGACGAAACAGGCGGTCGCCTGTGATCTGTGCAGTTCGCACCCCAGCCGATCCCCGAGTTGTGTTTACGCTTGTCCCCACGATGCGGCGATGCGAGTTGATGGACGGGGTTTTTTCCTGTCTGGCGCATTGATTGGACCGGTCGAAACGGCGAACCGTTGAGTTTCCCCCTTCGGAGCCCGAATTCATTTTCCTATCGTGATCATCGACAAAACACATACTCGCTGGTTCTTTCTGACGTTAGTCAGCCTGGCGCTGCTGTCGTTCGCGTACGGAGTCTACGTCAGTAATGCCGGCAACGGCCCCAGCGGCGGCAGTTGGCCGGGACTGGTGTTTGGAACTTTGGGCACCCTGTTGATGGTGTTTACATTCGCCCTGGGGATCCGCCGACGATTTCCCGCCGCTCGCTGGGGATCGGGGAAATGGTGGCTGCAGGGGCATCTGTGGATGGGGGCCCTGACCATCCCCGTTGTCCTGTTTCACTCGGGATTTCGATTCGGAGGCCCGTTGGAACAGGCCTTGATGTGGTCGTTTGTGATTGTGATTGTCACCGGGTTTTACGGACTGCTGGTGCAGCAGTTCCTGCCCCGTTTGATGCGAAATTCGATTCCCGATGAAACGTTCGTGCAGCAGATTCCGTTTGTCTGTCAGCGGAGTCTCGTGATTTGCGATTCGGAAGTCGCCCAGGTGTGTGGCCGACTCGAAGTGGCTGGTGACCCGCTGGTGGGCGAGTTCGGGCAGATTTCGCAGCGTGCGGCGGGCTTAGGTCGCGAAGACCGCGACAAATGGCTGGATGGTGTGGGCCCCGGTCTCGGGGAATTATTGAAATCGCTGTCGCGTTTCGCCAAAGACAACAACTGGCCCGTGCTGAGCGAGGGCCGATCGGCGGCCATGCGTCTGGAATCGGATTTTCCTAAAGCGCTGGCTGCGATTTATGCTTTTCCGGGAAGTTCCGGGCCGAATTCGGGGGGGGAGACACCCACAGGGGCCAAACCCAACCCTGTAGTCCCGAAGTCCGTGACTCCTGCGGCGACGCCGGCCGGTGAGAAACCTCCTGCCGTTCAGCAGGTGGCCCGCAAAACGGCACCTCCGCCGACCGCTCCGCCGGCGGCGCCACCCGTACCGTCGGCGGAGACGGGCAACTCGCCCGCGGCAGGGGCGTTGTCTCCGGCCGCGGCCGCTGTGCAGGCGCGGCTCGCGGCTAAGAAGGCGGGGAATCCCGCGCCAACACCCGTCGCAGGGGCGACCGACGCAACCCCACCCGTTGCGGAACCAGCGGCAGCCAGTCCGGCGACGCCCGGTGTCTCGGCCGCTACGGCGGCGCTGCAGGCGAAACTGGCTGCCAAGAAAGCCGGCGTGGCAGCCGCGTCAGACGTACCGGCCGTTGAGTCGACGCCTCCTGCGACCCCGGCGGGCAATGCGCCGACGCCCGGCGTTTCGGCGGCAACGGCCGCCTTGCAGGCGAAGCTGGCTGCTAAGAAAGCCGGAACCGCTGTTCCACCCGTGACCGCAGCACCTGCTGAAACTCCGCCCGTTGAATTGTCGACAGATACAACTCCCGTGGTAGAACCAGCGCCTGCCAGTGCGGCGACGACCGGCATCTCGGCAGCGACGGCGGCGTTGCAGGCGAAACTGGCTGCCAGGAAGGCTGGAACGGCTGTGCCGCCGGTGGCCGCGACCCCTGCGGATGCCCCGGCCGTTGAACCGACTTTCCCTGCCGCCCCGGCGGCGGAACCCTCGGCGGTCAGTGAGGCAAAGCCTGGTGTCTCGGCAGCGACGGCGGCGCTGCAGGCGAAACTGGCTGCCAAGAAGGCTGGAATGGCTGTGCCGACCACGCCCGATGCCGGGGCGGCAGCTCCACCGCCGAATCCGGCCAATCCCGCAGTCTCTTCGGCGACTGCCGCCCTGCAAGCGAAACTGGCGGCGAAAAAAGCCGGGCCGCCGGCCGTTCCGGCCGCGTCGGGAGACGCTGCTCCCGCGCAACCGGCTGCACCGACGGCGGTATCGCCTGCAGCCGCCCTGCAGGCCAAGCTGGCCGCGAAGAAGGCCGCCGGCGGTTCAGGGCCTGCCGGGGCTTTGGCTGGTACTGCCGGAGCGACACCCAGCCCGGCTGGAAAGCCGGGAGCGGCGCCGAAACCGGCACCGGCTGCAGGAAGCGGCCCTGTCGTGGTTCCCGAACACTCGAAAAACCGGCTCAGGCAGTTTTACCTGACGGAGTCACGGCGATTCCTCAATGAACGGTTGCAGCGATCACCGTTGGCCGAGAGCGAAGCGGCCCATCGGATGTTCGCCCAACTCCGCGGGGAGTTGCCGGTGCCGTTACATGACGCACTGGCCGAGATCGAGCGATGCTGCGATGAGCGTCGGCGTTTGCTGGCTTTGGAGCGTCTGCATTGGCAATTGCATTGGTGGCTGGGAATTCACGTTCCGGCCTCTGTCGTGGTGATTGTGCTGATGGTGATTCACATCGTCGTCGCCTTGCGCGTCGTGCCTTTTTCCTTCTGATTATTTCAAGCAGTTCGACCGACACACATGGCCGATTATCGCGATTTTCGATCACTGGCGCTGCGCGTGGAGCGGGGTTTTCACCGGCGACCCAATGCGTTCCGCCGGGCGATCTGGATGGCCGGCGGTGTCCTGTCGGCATTGTTCGTGGTCTGGGTGGCGTTAGCGCTGGGGCGGGGCCAGACGGCCCACTTTGCCGCGGGGCCGATTTCCGCGGCTCACCACATGTTTGAGAATGATTGTGCCGCCTGCCACACGACCTGGGCCCCGGTTGATCAGTTGCTGTCGCCGAAATCCGCAGTGAGTTCCATCAGCAGTGAGAAATGTCTGAAATGCCATCCGGCCCCGGCCCATCAACCATCCTTGGCTGCCCCGCATGGCATTGCGCATGAGTTTTCGTGTGGTGAGTGTCACCGCGAGCATCGCGGACGTAAGTCCTTGATCGAAGTGACAGACGCTTTCTGCACGAAATGTCATGCCGATTTGCAGTCGCCCGAGCACGGTGCCGGGAAGCGATTCGCCTCGTCGATCGAGAACTTTGACGGACGTGCGTCGCGCGGCAGCCACCCTGAATTTGGCTTGCTCTCGCTGTTGAAATCAAAACAGCCTGCGACGAAAGAATTGCGTCCAGGGTTGGAAGTCGTTGCGTGGAAAGCACGTGATGACGACCAGGGGACTGAACTGGCGGGTGATCGCTGGCAGGACGCGGCCGTGATTCGCTTCAATCACAAGGCCCATCTGCGGCCAGTCGATGAGCATGGGGAACCCCAACCGGGGGTTCGCGACGGCGAGGGGAAATTACAGGACCTCTCCCAGAACTGCCAGAAGTGCCATGAGATCGATGCCCAGGGGCGGTACATGTTACCAATCAGTTACGATCGGCACTGCCAAGAGTGCCACCCGCTGCGTTTTGACGATCTGCGGTTCCCGGGAATGGCGGTTCCGCATCGCGCGCCGGTAGAAGTCCGGGGTTTTCTGATGGAAAAATATGCCGGTCTGGCGCTTGGCAAGCAGGCTGCCGAGAAAGCGGATCCTGGCGCGGCCGACGGCTATGTCGATCTTCCTTACGCACCGCGAATCCCTCGTGAACTTGCGGGGCAACTGCAGGAGCAGATCAATGGAATTGAGAAGGGTCTGCCGATACCTGTTTCGGCGGCCAACGCCGAGCATACCCTGTTTGGACCTGAGGCCCGCGGTGGCTGCCGGTATTGCCACGACGTGAAGGAACCGGCGGACGGGGAGCTTTGGAAAATCGAAAAGCCTCAGATTCCCCGTCGGTGGTTGCCGCACAGCCAGTTCCGGCATCAGAGTCACTCCCTGTTGAAGTGTCGCGATTGCCACAGCGCGGCCAACAAGGCTGAACACAAGACGATCGACGAAAGTTTCAGTACGGGGGATGTGCTGATGCCTGATATCGCCGTGTGTCAAAGTTGCCATTCCAAATCGCCGAAATGGGATTTTTCGGAGGTCAAGTCGCAGTCCATGCTGCAAAGTGCCGGGATGCACTGCGTCGAATGCCACAAGTATCACCCGAGCGCGGCGTACGGAACCAAGCCATGATGTCTGGCACTTACCGAACACAGCGGGCGCGATGCGGGCTGGTCGGCGGACTGGTCGTGATCGCCGGTGTCGTCGCAGCCAGATTCCGTGAGGCCGAAGCGGCGCCTGAACCAGCCCTTCCGACGCGCAGCCAGGCCGAGTCCGTTTCGCCGGTAGTGGCACTGCATCGGTTTGTGGGCGCCGGGTCTTGCGCGGCGGCCGCCTGTCATGGCGGCGCCATTGGGAAGAATCCCCAGGGAAGTGAGTACACGATCTGGATTCAGGCGGATCCTCACGCGCGTGCCTATACGACGTTGTTCAATCGCCAATCACAGACGATTGCCCGCAATCTGGGGTTGGATAAAGCCCATACCGCGGCCGTGTGTCTGAAATGTCATTCCTTGGCCGGCAGTCCGGCGGAAACTGCGTCGGGGCGGACGAGTGTGCTGGCTGACGGGGTCAGTTGCGAGGCCTGTCACGGTGCCGCCGAGCACTGGCTCGAACCTCACAAACGGTACAACCTGACCGCCGACAAACAGCAGATCGATTGGCGGCACTTCACGTCGGAACAGAAATCGGCCCAGGGGTATCACGACACCAAATCGATTGCGACGCGTGCCCAGGCGTGCCTGAAGTGTCATGTTGGCGAAGCCGGGCGCGATGTTGACCACGATCTGATTGCCGCGGGACACCCTCGGCTGTATTTCGAATTATCGACCTACGTCAATCTGCTGCCTGCCCATTGGGATCGGGCGGCCGATCGAAAACGCCATCCGGATCTCGAAGCGAGTCAGTGGATGGTCGGACAGTTCGCAGCGGCCGAGGCCTCACTGGGACTGTTGCATTGGAGGGCCACCACGAAGGTCCCCAAACTCTGGCCCGAATTCGCTGAATACGGCTGTTTCGGATGTCATCACAATCTGGGTAAAGACGGACGGAGCGCGGCAACTGTGTCACCGGGCAAATTGGGGCGCTACCAGTGGAATTCGTGGAACTCGGCTCTGGTCCGTGAGTTGGTCAGTTCTCGCGTAAGCGACGCCGAGGCGAAATCGCTCGCGAAAGACCTGGCCGAACTGGCCGCCGTACTGGAGCATTCGCGGCCCGATGCTGACAAAGCCGCCAAACTCAGTTCGCAGCTGCAGGTGCGGTTTCACAATTGGGCTGTAGACGCCGAGCGGGTCCGGTTCACATCGCCTGACTTGCGGGCTCTGATGGCGGGATTGTTGTCGTCGACTGACAGTCATCACGGAGTACGCGACTGGGAAGCGTCAACGCAGCTGTACCTGGCGTTGCAGGCCTTGGTAAAGGCTGACCAGTCTGTGGCCGGTGACCGGATCGAACCACAAGTTGTGTTCCTGCTCAACGAACTGCCAAAGATTTACGACCTGCTGAAATTTCCTGCTGCCGAGGGCAAGTTGTCGTATTCCAGTCCGACCGAGTTTGATGTGAAAAAGAGGCAATCGCTCGCGGAGGAGTTCCGCCGACTTCAGGAGCAGTTTCGCCATTGATCGGCCGGCTTGGCTGTGTCGGTGGGCCGAATCGACTGCCCTGATTCGGGAGCCTTTTGTATCGGAAGTCGGGTTAGCGGCGGAAGAAATTGGGAAATCCGGTGTTCACCCGATTCTGTTCAAACTGGCCTTCGCCACCCTGGTAGCGTTTGCCATGCGACCAGCGCAGTGCCACCCGGCTGTAGAAGGGGGCGTAATCCATGCCGAACGTCCCTTCGTTGGCATAGCGGGATTCTCCCGCGAAACAACCGCGACTGCCCCCCCAGACCGATCCGCCACCCACATAATATCCTGCGTAACATTTGCCGTAGCCGCAGCGGGCGTAGGGGGCCGTGCTGTCGAAGCAACCGGTTCGTTGGCGGCGGCATTCGTAGGGGGTCATCGGATCCGAGGGTTGCGTGGCATCCTCTGCACAGAGCCGGTGCGGTGCGCTTGAGAGCGCCAGGAGGCAGACCAGGAAGGCACGCACAATGGGGCGGGAGGGCATCAGGCACCTGTTAGAGCACGAAGGCATTGCGGAGGAATTCGATGTAGGGGAGTCGAATCTGGTTCTGGTATCCGGCCTCGTCAAATCCCGGCGGACCGAAAAAGACCTGGTCGGCGCGGGTCACGTGGGAGTTCGGCATGTAATTGATGGTGGCCACAAACGTCACGGTGTCGTCCTGGTCAACACCGTCGCCGCTGACACCCAGGCCGCCGATCATCTTGCCATTCCGGTAGATCGAGGTACTGCCGGGGAAGAACACGACACCGTTCTGATTGGGGCCCTGCGTGGCATGGAAGTTTGATTCGGGAACAAAGGCATCATGACCGGCCACCGACGACATGTTGTCCATGTAGTTACTGGCGGCCAGGGGGGCTCCCAGATTCTCGGCTGTCTCGGGGTTGATTCCCGGATCGTTCAACGTGGAAAACTGGGGTGGTTCGGTGCCATCAATCCCCGATGGATACCGCGGTTCGGCCAGGAAGCGGTAGGTTCGGTTGGTGAATGCGACCCCGTTCTGCGTGACCTGATCCTTGGGGGTGTTGAAGACGGTGGACGGATTGTTGTAATACGAGACGTTGCGGGCCTTGGCCACGGCCACACCGATAGAGAATGTGGTGGCATCGGGCATGCGGTACAGGCCCAGTAGGTTGCCGGCGGTATCGCACACCGCGAAGCACATTTTCGCGGTGCTGCCGAAGGGCAAGCGGATCGCCGCCCGGCAATAATTGGCGGCGTCGACGCCCTGTTCAATGATCTGCTTCACGTCAGAGGCAGTCAGCCCGCCCAGTCCGGGGGCGGCGTCGTGAGGCTGCACCAGCCAACCGTTAGCGACCGGCTGTCCTGTGCGATGGAAGCCATCGGGAGCACCGTTGAGGGGTTGATCAGCACCGCTGTTGGGCTTGCCCCCCGTGATTTCCACAACCCCGTTGGCATTCACGTGCTGGGTCGTGCCCAGTGTTTTGCCTGTGTCCAGCACGGTCTGCAGTCCGCCGATCGGGCCACCTGGTCCGTAAATCGGCAATGCGATGCCACCCAGGTTGATGAAGCCGAAGGGGAGTCCGACGCCGGCGACCGGGGCCACGCCGCTGATGGTGCCGAATTGGGCCGCCGTGATGCCGTAGGGGGCTGCCTGCGAGGTTCCGCCCACAGCCGCATAGGCCATGAATTCGGCTTCCAGGGCCAGTCGCGAGTTGACCAATTCCTGTTCGGTCTGACCGGTTCCCTGTTTGAAGCCTTGTTCGAAATCGGCAAAGCCCTTGGGGCCCGGGAAGAAGACGCCGATGCCGCCGACGAGAATTCCATTCTGATAAATGGGGATGCCGCCGGGTAAAGTGCCGAACCCGCGCGATTGAGCTTCGGGCAGCAGTCCCGAGTTCTGGGCGGTGCCGTACGATTCGGGAGCCATCAGAGTCGTTGTTGCGTATGCCGGGTCGATTCCAAAGCGACCACCAGCGACTGTGGTGCGGTCACGATTGGTGTGTTCGATATCGAACAGATCGACCGGAGGGGTGAATTCGATGCCGGGCGGGAAGTGCCCCCCCAGGCCAATGGGGGCTACGAAACCCGGACCATACACGGTTGACGCCATTTGTGCCGCCGAGTCACCGATGAGAATGTCTGGTGTCGATTGGACTTCGCGCTGCGTGATGGTGGACTGGCTGATGTATTGGATGGTCCGACTGGTCAGCGGGGCCGATCCGTTGGAGAACATCGCTGCGGTGCGAGCTTCCGCGACAGCACCGTCGATCGCGAAGACCAGCGTCGCGGGATCAGAGATCTGGGCCAAGACCCCGGCTTCCACGCGGACACCCAGGATTTCGCCATTGCGGTCAACGATGGCGATGATCGCATTTTCGGTGGTCGAAGCTCCCGCAGCGCGGGCCAGCAACTGCTGGACATCGGTCGAAATCAGCGTTCCCCCCGGATCATTCATGGGCAGGAGCGCAAAGTCGGTGGTCGGCTCGCCGGTCACCGGTTGAATGTACATCAGGTCGTGCTGCACGGCGTGCGCGATGGCCGCGGCGTTCAGGGGACCTTGATAAGGATCGGTCATGATGTCGGGGGTGACGGTCGGCATGCTTTCGCCGAATCCCAACGCGTGTCCGACTTCGTGAGCCACGATGGTGTAGAAATCGTAGGTTCCGGACAAATTCAGGCCAGTGTTCGACATACTCCATTTTTGTGAAGCATCCAGCCAGGCAATGCCAGCGTCGTTGAAACTGCCGTCGGGCATTAAGGTGACTTGTCCGCCACCCAGGCTGATGACAGATGCTCCGCCGGTGTAGCCGACGGCCTGCAGATCGCCGATGCCAATATTGATGATCTGCGATTCCGGGGCGGTGGTGTCCTGCACAAACACGATCTGGCCACCGGTCGCAGTCGACCAATCCTGCAGGGCTTGAACGGCCAGTGCTTTCTGTTCGTCGGTGATCTGATTCTGGAATCCGTTCTGATTGCGGAAATCGTAGCGGACCGTCGTGGGGCCACTGGCGTCTTTCCACCACAGATCGTGTGTGCCGATTTTGTTGCCCAGGCCAATGGCGTTGCCATCCGCGTCGAATTGTAGTCCCAGTTTGGCCAGATCCTGGGCCGAGAGTTTGGAGCCGCTGCTGTCCTGCGGGCCACCCACGGCCGATTCGCCCTTGGCGGCTAACTGCATTTCCGCCGAGGCAGCCGTGCGTACGGGAGGCGTTGTGGAGGGGGCCGAGCCTCCACGACCGCCACCCGTGGACGGAGCCAACGTTCCCGGCATGGCTCCGCCGGGAGATGTCGAGATTTGGGCACTGTTGAATTGCAACGGCGCTGAACTTGGTTCTGAGGCGCCGGCCGAGTCTATCGGAGTATCGGTCAGTGCCGAGCCGAGATCGCTGTCGATAGCCTGGGCAATCTGTGGGCCGACGGGGGTTTGGATGGGCAGGGGGGCGGGGTCGACGCTGGCGGTGGTGGTGCCGTTGACTTGTTGAATCGTTCCCGGTTGTAATGATGAGCGACCAAAACTGGCGTGGCTGCTGCCGTCGTCGGTCGGGATCTGGTTCACCGAACCTGTATTGAAACTGGCCGATTCTTGCGCAACCGGTTGTGCTGGTTCGGCTTGCGGCGCAACCATTCGCCCGAGACAGAGCCGCCGTTCGAATTTCTCCGTGCGAACCAGAGGAGACTGCGGACGCACCCGGCGTCTTTGATTCTCGTTGTTGAACAGCGACTTGAACCAGTTCACAAACAGGGCCTCCTTGCCTGGACGTGTGGCGACATCATCTTATTCGGCCGCCCTCCGTTCTTTACTCGAACTGAAATTGCCCGAACAGTCGATTTCTTCGGAAGATTTTGACGCCGGGCGAGGGATGGTCGAGCAGAGGCTGAATTTTTGAAAAATTTACAAATCGCATGAACCGTTCCGGTGGCGGTGACGTTTTCTTTAAGATTCGTCGGGCCTGCACGAATAGATCCGCACCGTTACTGAAATGACTTTGAGCCGGAGCAAAAACATGCTGTTGAGAAATTGGAGAGGCGTCGTCCTGGCATTGGCTGCATTAGTGTCCACAGCCCAGGCGGCCGAACCGGTCCTGCTGAAGCACAAGTTTGCCAAGGGGGAGCAACTGATCTACAAGTCCACGGAAGACAATAAGCAGACCCAG
>JAFEBR010000506.1 GCA_018242565.1 Planctomycetota bacterium
CCGAATTCTGCTTTGACTTCATCTGCAACAGTTTCCCCCGGTCGGTAGGGACGGCGCGGGTTTATATGTCGGCGCCGCATGTTCCCGAAGTGTTCGACTCCCTCAAACGGTGCCTCGACCAATATCGACAGAAACTGATCCAGCAGCAGATCCAACAGCAGCAACAGCAGATCACCCCGCCCGCTCCGCCGCCTGAGGAACCGGGGTTTGAAGAGCCCCGCGAAGAATCGGAACCGTGAAGTCGGCGTGTTCCAACTGGGCGTTGCTATCGACTGACGTGTTGCCCGGCGACGCGAGCTTGTGTTTCGCCGAGGGCTGTGTTTGAGCGGCCTGACGTCGCCTTGGTCGCACGTGTGTTTGTGTCCCCTGACAATTTCTGAGGAAGCCTCGACATCATGCGGACATCTCTGACGGTTTGTGCCGTACTGGGCCTCGCGGGTTTGCTGCCATGTACGACGGGAGCGGTGTCGGCCGGTGAGTCAACAACGGCCGAGAAAGCGGCCCCGCAAAGTCAACCACCGCGGGAATTGCTGGGCGCGCCGCTGGTGTATTTTGATGATTTCGAAGCCGCCGACGCGGCCCGCTGGCAACCCAGTGATCCGCAGGCCTGGAAGTTTGTGGCACTGGAAAAGAACCACGTCTACAGCCAGTTTCAGCAGAGCCAGGTGCAGACGCCAGTGCGGTCTCCGTTCAACCGCTCCCTGGTGAAAGACCTGGTGCTGAGCGACTGTGTAATCGATGTGAAAGTGCAGTCCACAATCAAGGATTATGATCACCGGGATGTCTGCCTGTTCTTCGGATACCAGGATCCGGCGCACTTGTATTATGTCCACCTGGGAAAAAAGGCCGACGACCACGCCAACCAGATTTTCATCGTGAACAATGCCCCCCGCAAAAAGATCTCGGCGACGTCGACTCCCGGAACACCCTGGACCGATGGCTGGCATCACGTGCGCGTGGTCCGCAAAGTCGAGACCGGCTCGATCGAGGTGTTTTTTGACGACCTCGAAAAGCCAGCCATGACTGCGACCGACAAGACCTTTGTCTGGGGCCAGGTGGGAATCGGAACGTTTGATGACACCGCGAATTTTGACGATGTGGCCATTTATGGGAAAGTAACGACCCGTCCCCAGCAGTAACCCGTCGTCCCAGGACACATGCCCTGGCTACTCGCACGGGCGCCGGCCCCGATTCGAGCAGCACGTAGGATCTGATCTACTCCTTATCGCATTGCCTGCGAGGCTTCTATGTTGAATCGAAAACTCACGGCCTGCCAGTTTCTGGTCTGGGCCGCCTTGTGCAGCACAATGGTGATGATGGGGTGTGGCGCCGAGGCTCCGGCTGAAAAAAACACGGCGGACGGCAAGTCCACGGCTAAAAAACAGAAACCGGTCGCCGACGAACCCGAGTCGCCCCCTGCCCGCGAGACACCCAAAAAGAAGTATCAACCGGTGACCCTGGGCAACGAACCGGCGACTGCGAACGCAAACCCGGCCACCGCATCGAAAACCCGGGCACAGCCCAACGAGAAGCGCAGCCAGGCGATTGTGACGGCGCTGCAGCCCTTTCAGCTTCTGCTGGGGCAATGGCGCTGGATCACCAACAAGAAATTCGAGGGGAAAAACAAGAGCGGTGAAGACCTGGCCTGGGTTTGGGATTTCAAGCATGACCCCCAGCAACCGGCGTTGACGTCGCAATCAGAGACGCATCCGTATATCCGGCAACTGTGGTTCAGCTTTCAGCCGGAAGAGAACACGTTTCAGGTGCAGGTGCGTCCGGTGGAAGGCCCCGACCGGGAAATGCAAGGCACGTGGACCGAAGATGGCGAGCCCCGGGAAGAGGCCGACGGCAAGCGAGTACAGCACTCATACAAGCTGCAATTGACGCAGGTGACCCCCGCCGAGGGGGATCAATGGCAGATCGTGTTCAGTCAACTGGACAACGATCAGTACCTGCTGACTCTGTCGCGTAAAGCCGCCTCCAGCAAACAGTTCTCGCAACTCGACGTGGTTCGGCAGCAACGTCTAGGCACCTCGTTTGCGGTCGCCGACAGCGACAATCCTGGCCCCAAATGCATCATCTCGGGGGGCTTGGGTTCAATGTCGGTCACCTACAAAGGGAAGTCGTACCCGGTCTGTTGTTCCGGGTGCGCGGCCGCGTTTAACGACGACCCGGAACGCTGGCTGGCCAAACTGGCCGAGCGGGATAAAGACAAGAAGCCCGCCGAGTAGTTCCTCGGCAACAGGGGAACGCCCGCCGTTGATCGCTCAGTTACGCGACTCGTCGGCTTCATAGCCGGCCTGGATAATCTGGTTGTTGCGAGGACGGGCCAGTTCGACGAGTTCCTGCAAGAGATCGTCATTGGCGTGCGGGCGTAAGACGGGCTTGATCTGACGGCTCATTTTTCGCACGAGCTCGACGTCTGCGGCGGGAACTCGGTGAACCATTTCGGCCAGCGGGAGCAGCGCAGCGGCCCTCCCCAGTTCAATCGCGGCCTGCAGTCGCTGTTCACGATCGGCCGATTTGCGCGATCCAGAGCGCTGGGCATCGCATTCTTCCAGGCGTTGCTGCGCCCGCTTCAGGTCGTGGCGGGCATGTTCCAGCAGTCGATCGGCATCGCCCCGGACATCAAAGCGGACCCGAATGATCGCCAGCGACAAGTCGCGGACGCGAGTCGCGAACAGTTCTCCCGAGGTGTGCTGAGATTTGAAGATCTGGGCCCATTCCGGATCGCGCTCCCAGGCGCCCCCCTGGCGGGCCGGGTCGTAAATCTCTTGCACTTGAGACTGGAACCAGACGATGATTCGCGACGCGGGCTGGTTGAATTCGGGAGTGGTCTGGTCATCCAGCGGCGTGAATTCGGGGATTTTGCCGGCAGGGTGCTGCTGGATCATCTCCAGGGTCAGCTGCACCGCAGTTTCTGAGAGTGTGCCGTTACCCGACTCAGCCTGCGATGAGCTCTGTGATTCCATAGAATTGCTGCTGCAACCGAGCAGCAGGCCCAGCGACGCCAAGACAAGACAGGCGGTCTTCATAGAGTGGTATGATGCGGTGATTGGCGGAATTCCATAAGGTGGGGACAAGTTCGGCGAACTCGGGAAACAGGTCAAGACGAAATCTGTCGGAAAAACGCGAATTCCGGCCTCGACCGGCCGGTTGGGTCGGAACCCGGCGGGGGCCTTCATTCGGATTGACCGATGGGGCCAAACACGAGTATAAACCGCGCCACTTGAAATCAGGCCGTTCAGGCAGAGCGGTCGTTTGTGGGAGGTGGAATTGCTCGACAGGTCAAGGACGACCGCATGAGTGCGCAGCCACAATTAGAAATCTTCCCGTTTGATGAATTCGAACAACTGCGGGAAGCACGCGAGATCATTCGCCAGGAATCGCTCGCGTTGCAGGACATTGCGCGCCAGCTTGACCAGGGCTTCACCACCGCCGTGCGTAGAATCGTCGACTGCCCGGGAACCGTCGTCGTCACCGGAATGGGCAAAGCCGGGCTGATTGGCCGAAAGCTGGTGGCGACGTTTTCATCGACCGGGACCCGCGCCATGTTTCTGCATCCGGCCGAAGCCGTGCATGGCGATCTGGGGGGAGTGCGGGCTGGAGATCTGGTGCTCGCGCTGTCGAACAGCGGTGAAACGGAAGAGTTGTGTCGGCTGTTGCCGATACTTACTAAAATGGAAATTCCCGTGATTGCCATCACTGCCCGCGAGACGAGCACGCTGGGGGTCGCCAGCGAACTGGTGCTGCGCCTCGGTCGGCTGCCGGAAGCCGGTCAGTTAGGGCTGGCTCCCACCACCAGCACAACGGCCATGCTGGCTTTGGGCGATGCGCTGGCTCTGGTTGTCAGTCGGGCCAAAGGATTCACGCCGCAGCAATTCGCCATGTTCCACCCGGCGGGTTCACTGGGCAAGAAGCTGCAAACCATTCCCGACGTGATGCGTCAGGGAGACCAGTTGCGTGTGGCCCCCGAAACGGCCACGGTGCGAGAGGTCTTTGTCGGGCACTCGATCACGGGGCGTCGCACGGGTGCTGTGATGCTGGTCGATGACCAGGGGTGTCTGTCGGGGTTGTTCACCGACAGCGATCTGGTGCGCCTGCTGGAGTCGCGTCGGGAAGAGCAGCTTGACCGGCCGATTTCAGAGGTGATGACCGCCGCCCCGAAATGCGTGTCGTGCGAATCGCCCCTGCAGGATGCCATTGCCCTGCTCTCGGAATATCGGATCAGTGAGTTGCCGGTCACGGATGCCAGTTGCCGGCCGGTCGGGCTGATTGACATAACAGACGTCCTCTCGTTGTTGCCAGAAGGCCGGATGGAGTAACTTTTCTTGGCCCATTCGATTCCAGTCTCGTCTGCCGGATATGCCGGGTCGCACCTCAGCCGTCGGCTGAAGTTGACCATTTCCACGATGGCCTGCCTGTGGGGGCTGTTCTCGGGGTACACGCTGCTGTTCAGCCCGTTGTTTTCGCCCCGCATTGAGATCGTGGATCGGGTCGGCGATAAAGTGACTTCAGAGACCGACCGGGGCCGCCTGACTGAAGAGCGGCGCCAGGCGGAAACGTATCTGCCCGGGCAACCCTGGGCAGCCGAAGAGAAGAAAGGTTATCACTTCCGGACCGATTCGGGCTATTTCTTCGTTCGGAACTGGGACAACCAGGTCGACGACGGCAAGAAGGTGCGGTTCACCCCTTTCGCCATGATCTGGCGTCCCAAGGGGCATGACCCGGCCAAGGCCCCGTACACGATTGTCAGTTCATCCGCCGTCGTGGCGTTCACCAAAAAGTTCGAAGTGTCGAATCCCAACCCGGGCCGCGTCGTGGGGGGCGCTCTCGAAGGGGATGTGCAGATTCGCGGGCCGGACGGGCTGGGCATCGATGGTCAGCATTTCTATTTCGGCGAGCAGGTACAGCGCATCTGGAGCGATCACGCCATTCATTTTCAACATGGCCTGAACTCGGGCCGTGCGACCGGCATTGAACTCGATCTTATTTCACACCCGCGTCCAGAAACGGTCGAAACGCTGGCGGTCACGGGAATTCGCACCGTTCGGTTGCGAAAGGCCGTGGAGATGAGTCTGTATCCGAGTTCGGGCACGCCCGAGACACCGGGTGAGCCGGTGCTCGTGAAATGTCAGGGAGCGTTTGAATATGACGTGCTCAATTACCTCGCGAAGTTTGAAAAAGAGGTCTGGGTCCGGCAGTCGACCGGCAACAACCAGATGGACGAGCTGAAATGCGACACCCTGACGCTGGTCTTTGAGCGTGATGCTGAAGAGGCGGGCACACCGCCACCGAATCCCGAAACCGCTCAGACCGGGTTCGAGACGAAACTCAAATTCCGGCGTCTCCTGGCGGAAGGCCCCAAGGTCACGATCAGTTCGCAGCGCAGCAACATGCACGGGTGGATGACCTCGCTCAATTACGACGAACAATCGCGGGTGATTGCGCTCAGCGATGCGCGGCAGGTCCGCCTGCTGCAGGCTGACAACGAAGTTCTCTGCCCGGAAATTACCGTGTTGCTCGATGAGGCGAAGAAAGACGTAGAATCGGTCGAATGCCGCGGTTCGGGGCAGTTGTATCGCTATGCCCGTGGTACCGACCAGAAGACTCCATCGAGCAAAAAGCAGCGGGAACTGTCGGCGACTTGGCAACGGGTCTTGAAAATGGCCCCTGATCCGCAGACGGGACTTGACCTGATTGAAATCGAAGGCCATGCCGAGTTGAAGCGCATCGGCGCGCTCTCGCTGGAAGCTGACATTATCGGGATCTGGGTCACGCGCTCGCGGAATGAAATTGACCGCTCGCCTGGTGGCAAGGTCGGCGACGTCGCCGACAACGCCGTCAGACC
This sequence comes from Planctomycetota bacterium, assembly GCA_018242565.1. Taxonomy (GTDB): domain Bacteria; phylum Planctomycetota; class Planctomycetia; order Planctomycetales; family Planctomycetaceae; genus JACQFH01. The sequence goes on from JAFEBR010000506.1 coordinate 5,852, forward strand.
GCGCAAGATGCTGGCGCTCAAGGATGTACATTTTGGCAGCCCCCAGATCGGCGGCCAGACGGAAAGCCTGGCTGTCTGGTTTGAAGATGGGAAGCTGCCACGGATCCCAGTGACCGATGTGCGGCAGTCTTCACTGCAGAACCGGGATGCAAACGGCGACCTCGACGAATCAGCCTCGGCCGGACTGGTGGTGGGACGAACCAACCGCAAACAGATCCGGACCCCGTCGGGCAGGGACCGTGACTCGGTGGTTATTCACGAGACAGCACTGCAGAAGCCGGCCCGCACTTCGGCGAAAAAGTCGACGGGACGCACCAGCTTCGCAGCGGTTGAAGCGGGCCAGTCGGCGCCCCGTTCGACTGACGGCAAAAACCGCAGCAGTCCCACGATCAGCCTCGATGCCGACGACAGTGATCTGGAACCTGCCAGTGAACCGAAAGCCGCCTCCCCGACCGGCAAACAGCGCAGCCAACCGCTGCATGTGGTCGCCGAGCAGATTCAGGTGCGCGCCTTGCAGGATGGCGACGAAGATCCGCAGGTGGCCGAGGTGGTCACCGAAGGACGCGTCCACATTCAGCAGGAGCACGCCAAGGGCGAACGGCCTCTGGATGTGAAGGGAGACAAGCTGCTGCTGTGGAACTACGGCGACTCCAACCAGATTCTAGAAGTCTTTGGGGCCCCCGCCCATGTGCAGGATCGACAGTTGCAGTTGAAAGGACCGGATATCCGGTTCGACCGGATCGCCAATCGCGCCACGGTCAAAGGCCCTGGTGAGTTGCTGGTCCCCGTGCCCAAAGGCATGGATGGCAAGCCGCTGTCGAAGCCCGAACTGCTGCAGGTGACCTGGAAAGAGAAAATGGAGTTCGACGGCCGGCTCGCCAAGTTCTTCTCGGATGTGCACTCGAAGCTATCGGGCAGCGACATGCGCTGCGAAGAGATGGACGTCATGTTCACCCGGCGCATCTCGTTCGCCGAGGATTCGCGGCGCGATCAGGAAGTGGACATCCAGTCGCTGGTCTGCCGGGATGGCGTCGACCTGCGGAGTTACGAGTACGAGGGGACCGTTCTGGTCGGGGTCCGCAAGGCGCGTGGCTATGAATTCAAGTTCAATCGCACGACCGGCGTCGTCACCTCGCAGGGGGGCGGCGGCCTCGAAATCTGGAGCCTGGAAGGTGGCAAACGGGACAAGAAACGCACTGATGCCCGAGTGGACAATATGCGTGCCCGCGAAGTCGCCCCGGGTGTCTGGAAATATACCCGCATCCTGTTTGATGGCACGATGCGCGGGAACACCAACGAGCAGTCGACAACCTTTCGCGATGTCAAACAGGTCGTTTATGGCACGGTCGCCAACTCCACCGAAGCCATCGACGACATCGAGAATCTGCCTAAAGACGGCGGCTGGATGAAGTGTCAGGAACTGACGCTGACCCATGTGCCGGAAACGAAGTCGACCAAGGCCCATGTCGAAATGAAGGCGACCGGCAACGTGGCCCTCGAAGGACAATCGTTCAACGCCCTGGCCCACCAGGTGTCTTACGATCAATCCAAGGGGCAATACATCATCTCGGGCGACGGCACGCAGGACGCCACGATCTACCGCGAGGGGACCCGCGGTGGCCGCCGCAGTTCACAGTCGGCTCAATTGATGCGGTTCACGCCGGCGGAAAACGCCTTTTCGATCGATCGCGGTTCGGGCGGCGAAGCCAACCGGTAGGTCAGGGGTGTGGTGACGCGGGCGCGACTGCGGCCGACGGTTCGCCAGCGGGCAGAGTCGGCAATTGCTGCTGCTCTTGCGCCAACCGGGTCGTTATGAACTCGAACACACGCGGCGCGACGTGATTCACATACTCCCAACTGTGGCCGCCGTGCCGGGTCGTGAAGTCTTGTTCGAACGGAATACCGGTCGAATAGAGCTTGCTTGCCAGCCGCTCGGCACCGTCGAACCACTCGGCATCGTTGGGGTCGCACAACAGAAACTGATGCCGAGGCCAGTTCATGGGGTGCAACCGTAAGGTTGCGGTATCTTGCCGAGCTTCCTCGGCCGACTCGTACATCTCATCCAGCGGCAGACCTCGGCCATGCCAGATCTGGAAGTCGACGGCGGGTGAAATCGCCACCACGATCGGAAAGCGATCGGGGTAGCGATACGCCAGACGCAGCGCCCCCTGCCCGCCCATGGCTACGCCGGCCAGCGCGATCGCCGGCGGACAGAGCTTGAGTTCCGCCTGCATCCACGGCAGGACGTGGTCGACCAGGTACGCAATCGGCGTCAGCGTATCATCGAAATCCGTGCAGATCCGGTCGCCCCACCACGAACGTTGGCCGTGCGGGCACACACAGGCCAGCGAATATTGCTCGAGCAGGTTGGTATAGACCGAATTGTCTTTGAGCGTAATTCGGGCATGCCCATGCAGAAACAGCAGCGCGGCCTGCGCGGGCCCATGGCCGCCGGGCCGAAAGAGATCCGCCTGTTTTCCCGAGATTTCGACCTGAGACCAGCCTGCCATTGCGTCGCGTGCCTGTTCAACAATCATCCGTGGTGGGGAATATCGGCGGATCAGGGGGCCGGCTTTTTCAGGTGTTTGTCAAAGAAAGTCACGAGTGCCTGTTCGGCTTTCACCGCGTCATCCCCCTTAAAGCCATGTCCGGCCCCAGGCAATGTGAGCAACTCGGCTTCTACATCGGCCGCCTTCAGTCGATCGATGATCCAGACCGCCTGCTCGTGAGCAACGTACTTGTCTTCGGTACCGTGGATGCACAGCGTGGGGGCCGCTTCCGGAGTCACCCAGTACAGCGGACTCGACACAATGTGCCGATGCCAGGCCGTTTTCAGGTCTCCGCCGAGAAACAGCGGCAGCACTTCAGCCGCATCGACGCTCTTGCCGTAGGACTTGGTGAAGTCACTCGGGCCATACACGTTGACAACGCAGGTTACATGGCTCGATTGATCGGCGTGGCCGCCGTCGCCCTCAAATTGCCGGACTCCCGACGTCACGGCGAGAAATTGCGCGAGGTGTCCGCCCGCCGACCCACCGGTCACACCAATCCGCTGCGGGTCGACGTGGTAATCCCTGGCATGCGCACGCAACCAGCGGACGGCGGCCTTGGTGTCATGCACGGCGGCCGGGAACTGGTACTTCGGCGCCAACCGGTAGCTGACCGTGATCGCCACGTATCCCTGTTGAGCGAGTTTGACGCACAGACCGTTGTAGCCGTCGCGGTGGCCTGCTCGAAACCCGCCACCGTGAATGCACACAATTGCGGGAAATGGCCCGGTTCCCGTTTTCGGACGGGCCAGATTTACCTGCAAATGCTGGTTGTCCGGGTTCGAATACTCGATGCCCTTCTCGAAAACGACCGTATCCGGGATCGTCAGTTCCTGCGCCGGCAGCGTGGCCGCCGAGCCAAGGACGAAGACAAAACTGGTGAACAACACGGCAACACGCAGCATGGTCGAGCGCTCCAGAACGAGTTCAGCGAGGGCAATGAGAACGTACGTGCTGCAGAGTAGCGGATCGGTCACCGATTGAAAATCTCGCGGGCCCCGGCTTGTGTGTGGCGCCCGTGCGAGACTGGCGAGTCATTTACGGCGGCGCATTTCGTCAATGCGGCGTTCTAAGGCAGGAGCCATCAGGCTGTCGCCACAGTCGTGGTAATACTGCACAAGCTTGAGAAACAGCGACGGGTCTTCCAGTTGCGTCGCGGCGGCTTTGGGCAGTTCCCGCCGCAGTTCGATCGATCGTTCCACCAGGTCAGTCAGTTTTTTCACTTCGTCGAGATTGCGATATTGCCGCTCGATCACGGCGAGTCGACTGCGGGCTCGCCAATCGGCCGGATGCAGTTCGAGCGCCTGGCGATAGGCCTGCCGGGCCGCGTCGAATTCCTGGTTCGATTCATGGATAAAGCCTTTCAATGCCCAGAACCGGGCATCGTCGCGGGCGGCTTTCGGCACCTGAGACAACAGTGCCACGGCACGAGGCACGTCGCTGGTGGCGATGCACAGGCTGGCCTTGTAGGCCAGCAGTTCGATGTTCTGCGGATAACGTGCGAGCAGGCGGTCGACTTGCAACAGTCGTGACTTTTCGCGTTCAGAGCGGGGGACGTCGGGCGTATTGGGGGACGCCGGCGCAAACGGATCTTCTTCGACCGGTTCTGGCTGCAACAGAAACTCGGCGACGATGAAGGTCTCTTCTTCGGGATAACGCTTACGCCAGCGCTCGACCAGCGCGGGGGCGTCATTCGGCCGCAGCGTGAACAGCAGGAAGTAATACGGATACGCTTCGCGGGGCTCGCTGCGGGCCTGGATCGCACTGCGAATCTGCGCCGCCACCCTGGCCCGCTGCATCGTGGCCGCATAGAACATGATCAGCCGTTTCTGCGCTTCGCCCGTGCCGGGGTCGATGCGCACCACCCGTTCGGCGATCTCGACACCGCGCAGCGGATCATTGAGCGGGCCAAAGGCCAGGCTGGAAGCATCCAGCAGCGCGGTCACTGCCTGGCGATCGGAATCGGGAACCTGACAGTAGAATTCGAGCGCTTCCCCCCAGGCCGACCGGCCTTCCGCTGCCTGTCCCAGATACAGGAGCGCATCTCCACTGGCCGGTTCCAGTTCTTTCCAACGGCGGGCTGCTTTTTCCAGGTCGTTCCATTGTTCGCGGCGGGCCGCCTTGCGACACAGGTCCGCCAGTTCCTGCCGTTCTGCCTTACGCCACAGGTGATAGGCCCCGGCAGCTGCTGCACCAGTAAGCAGCAGCACGGCACACAGAATTACAAGGCGTCGTCGGGGACGGGCAGACATCAACAGTCAACAGGTTTTCGAGTAGTGGAAGACGATACGTGACAACCAGTGTGGATGACGAGAAGTTGTTTGTGAATGGACTTGAAGTGCCGCGTGGACGGGAAATCCCGTGGTTCAAGGGGCGGGTTCGTTGATGCGCAGAATCTGGTCCGCAGCGACATGTTCCAGGGTTTGCACCTGGCCCGACGGCCAGCGAATTGTGACGGACTCCACGTCGGGCAATTCTCCGAGTCCCCAATGAATCCGGGGATCGCTGGAAGACAGGTAACTTGAGGCGGGCGAGACTTCACTGATCCACTGCTGGTCCCCCGCTCTGCCAACGATGCGGGCCCCATAGGCAAACAGGTTGGGGTGTTTGCCCCGCAGGTCGAATTTCAACCAATGATTGGCGGTGCGGGTTCCATTCATGATCAAGCGGACCGGACCCTCGAGATCGACCCCGAGCATGTCCACCCGCCCGTCGTTATCGAAATCGGCGGTCGCCGAGCCGCGGCCCAGCATCGGTTCCTGAATCGCGGCACTGAGTTGGGGCACAACATCGACAAAGCGCTGTCCCTCGGAGTTCCACAGCAATTCCAGGACCTGACGGAACGGCACGCCGGCACCATGGATCTCGGTCGAATTGTGCAGGACGTGTCCATTCACGATAAACAGGTCGAGCCAGCCATCGTTCTCGAAGTCGATCCATTTCGCTCCCCACCCCAGGCGAGTGCGGGTCAAGCGAGCCAAATCGTTCCGCTTGGCAGAGTCGACATACAGTCGATCGCCGACGCACTGGAACAAGGCGGCGGAGTAATCGAACCAGTTGGTTACGACCAGGTCGAGCCTGCCATCGCGGTCGAAGTCGCCCCAGTCTGCCCCCATCGCCGACAGGGCCTGACCGTTGTCCCCCACTGAGACTCCCGACAACGTGGCAATGTTTTCGAACCGGAAGTTCCCCTGATTGCGCAACAAGTCGGCGGGAACGCCGTCGTTGCCGAGATAAATGTCCATCCGGCCGTCGTCATCCAGATCGGTGAAGGCCAGCACGAGTCCCACTCCCTGTGTCTGTTTGGTGGTCTGCTCAGCCGGCACCAGATGAAATCCCCGGTGACCCGTATTGCGCCAGATCCGGGCAAACTCGGGAAGGTCACGGCGTGGTCCACAGCCCGACATGATGCCATGGGCGTATTCGCAGTACTTCTTGGTGTCGGGCCCGAGCACGACGTAATTCATGGTCACGAGATCGAGCCAGCCGTCGCCATCGAGATCCATGAACCCCGCACTGGAACCCCAGAAGTTGCCATTGTTGGGATCCAGCCCGGCAGCCGCGGTCACATCCTGGAAATGCAGACCGTCGACGTTTTTGTAGAGTGCCAGTTTACGATAGCCGGTCAGCAGGACGTCGAGCCAGCCATCGGCGTCATAATCGGCGATGGCGACGCCAATCCAATGGGCAGCGATGACCTGCAAACCGCTGGCTGCCGACTGGTCTTCGAATTGCCCGTTCCCGCGGTTGTGGAAAAAGGCGGGCACGGGATTGCCCACCAGGAGCACATCCTGCCAGCCATCGTTGTCGGCATCAAACGTCGCGCAGCCGATGCCAAACGATTCGAGGGCCGTCAGCGGACGTGGCTGATCGGGCCAGGTGTACCGCAGTCCGCGAGACTCAGCCTGGTCGTCAAACGCGAGGAAGCTGGGAGCAACCAGGGGAATTTCGGGAGAGACCGGTCCGACGGCCGTCAGCCCCCCAAAGGCCGGTTCCGCGGAATCATTCTGCTGCGTCGGCGTCGAACTCGACGGCTGTGATTTCTGCGCTGCCATGGGCGCAACCTGATCGCGGCAACCAGAGGTCGCCCCGCAGTGGAGAACGACTGACGCCAGCCAGAGCCAGCGGATTGCGATGGGACGCAGCATCGCAAAGGTGCTCCTGTCGATAGGAAATCACGGCAGAATTGCCGACTTTAGAAACGACTGTCTCAGAATACACGAGCCAAACGGCGCTGAAAACAATGACAGACGCCCTGAGTGCGTTTTTTGGGAAACGCGGTTACTTGCCGATGCAGAATTTACTGAAAATTCGGTCGAGAATATCGTCGGTGTAGACCACGCCGGCGATCTTTCCCAGTTCTTCGAGGGCTTCCCGTACTTCAATCGCCAATAATTCCTGGTCCGATTCGTGTCGGGCGATGCCCACGGCCCGTTCGAGTGCCGCCAAGGCCTGCGTCAGGCTGTCAAAACTCCGGGCGGCGGTCGAATCGAGCAAACGTCCTTCAGCGCGTGGTTGGGCCACCAGCTTTTCAAGCAAGGTCTGCCGCAGGTGGTCTAAACCCGTGCCGTTGCGAACGCTGACGAGAATTTCGGAACCAGCCGGGCGCTCCGCGGACAGATCGGCTTTTGTGACAACCTTCAGCCAGTGAGTGGGGAACTCGGACAGGTCGGTGCCCGGAGTGGGGTTGGCATCGGCGGGCTGACACCAGACCACCAGTTGGGCCCGGTCGGCCTGCTCGCGCGCCAACCGCTGGGCCAGGTCGTCGATACCGTGTTCGGCCTCGGCACGGCCGGCCGTATCCACCAATTCAACAGTCACATCCGCCAACTGCAGGGGAGCGGACAAATAATCGCGGGTCGTGCCCGCCTCGGGGGACACCAGGGCCCGCCCTGTGCCCAGCAGCGCATTGAACAGGGTGCTTTTGCCTGCGTTCGGAGGGCCTGCCAGCACGATCCGTGGCAAGCTGGCGTGGCGCATCCGTCGGTCGGCACGTTGCAGCAGTTGTGAGACCGCATCGCGGACTAACCCCAGCCGACCCAGGAGTGCCGCCTGCGACACAAATTCGATGGCTTCGTCGGCGAAATCGAGTCCGGCTTCCAGATCGGCCAGCAGATCGACCAGATCGCCCCGCAATTGCAGCAATTGTGTCGACAGGCCTCCGGCCAATTGATTGAGGGCCTGTTGCATCTCGCGGTCGTCGCGGGCATCGATGACTCCCAGCACGGCCTCGGCCTGCGTCAAATCGAGACGACCAGCCAGGAAAGCCCGCAAGGTGAATTCACCCGGGTGCGCCGGGCGCACACCGGCGGCAAACAACGCCGACAGTAACGCATCAAGCAACGGCGGTGACCCGATCAGGTGAAACTCGGCGAGAGGCTGTCCGGTGAAACTCCGCCGAGTGGGCCAGTAATAGACGTCGACGGGCAGCGGGCACAACAAGCCAGGCAGATGCACTTCGCCGACGTGCCGGGTTGGTGACGGGCCCTCGGCATTCCAGGGAGTGACCAGACGGGCCACGACGGATGAGACCTCAGTACCGCTGACACGGATGATACCGCGCCCCGCCGGACCGGGGGCCGACGCCAGGGCGGCGATGGTGTCGTCGAGTTGAGCGGCGTAGGGAATCGTCATGTCGTCTTCACGGGCAGTACGAATCCGTGTTCAACCGCCGAACTCCGGACGTTGCCGACGCCCCACTCTCTGAAACGCAGCGCACATCCCTTCGGCGGTTGTCGACCCATCAGCGTCGCTTATCACCTGATTTGCGGGCAGCCGTTTCTTTCTCGGCCGCCTTGAGCAGGCGATCCAGAAAACCACCGGACCCGGCATTGTCCGGGGTGTCATCGGGACGAGGGTTCCGCTTGTTCTTCTTGCCCGGACCAGACTCATCGGGGCCAGTGCTGACGTTCGTCGTCGCGGGTTGCGCTTTCGGCAACAGTTTCTTCTCGGCAATGCCCCACAGGCTGGACGCAATGAAGTAGACGCACAATCCGGCGGGGACTTTGTAGAACATGACCCCCATGAAGATCATCATGAAGTTCATCATCTTCTGCTGCAGGGCCTGCTCTTCGTTGGCCGGCGGCGGCATGAACATCTTCTGCTGCAAGACGAACAACGACACCGTGATGATCGGCAGCAGGTTGAAATTCGTGCCCAGGAAGGGGACATTCAGCCCAAACGAAAACAACGCGTCCGGGGCCGCCAGGTTATCAATCCACAGGAATTTGGCCAGACGCAGGTCCACCGCGTGATTCAACGACGAATACAGCCCCATGAAAATCGGCAACTGCAGGAAAATCGGCAGACAGCCACCGAACGCGTTGTCATTGTGTTTGCGGAACATCTCCATCTGTTCGCGGGCAAACTTCTCTTTGTCTTTGCCATATTTCTCTTTCAGCGCCGCCAA
>JAFEBR010000507.1 GCA_018242565.1 Planctomycetota bacterium
AGCCTCAGGCCCCCGGAGGTCGCGGGGCGCTCAATCATGCCGGGTTCAGGTTTCCCAACTCCGCAGCGCTTGTGGACGCACAGAGGCGACTCGAGATGGCCGGCTTTCAGACCCAGCGCGAAGAAGGGGTCGAATGCTGTTACTCGAAGCAGACCAAGTTCTGGGTGCATGATCCCGACGGCGGCTTGTGGGAATTCTACATTCTGGAAGGAGATATCGCGCACCGCGGGGCAGGGCAGTCGAGCGACGCGCTCTTGCCACAAGTGGGGAATTGCGGACCTGCCTGCGGCCAACCCGCCGTCCGCAATACGCAGGCCTACGAACACCGCATGGGTGAGAATCTGGCACTCGCCGGACACGCCGATGAATCGTTGTCGGAGGTCCGCCTGCGGGGCACGTTCAATGTTGCCGGCCCAGGGGTGCAATTGGCCGACACCCTTGCCGAAGCCTGGCGGGCACTGCAACCTGGGGGCAAGCTGCAAATCCACGTGCTGACCTCCGACCAGTCGATTGATGATCGTGAGTTGTCGTTGCCCGGACCCGCATCTCGTGTCGGTCACGTGCCGGTCGACACCGAGTTGCTGCAGGCCCTGGAAGACGCGCGTTTTGCCAACGTCAGCCTGACGACATTTCGTCCGGCACCCTGTTTCCGGCTGGGTACGACCGAATTACGTGAAACCATGATCGCCTGCCTGAAACCACAGGCAGACCTGTGCGGGCAAACCCGTGTCCTCGTTTACAAAGGTCCGTTTCAACAAGTCACCGACGACGAGGGGCACACCTTCCGCCGGGGCGAACGTGTCACAGTCCCCCTCTCGGCGTGGGAAAACCTGCAGGCGACACCACTGGCCAGTCAATTCGTCTGTTTTGATGCGAATTCCAGCCAGCCGGCCGTTTGCGGAACCCATTGAACGTCTTCCAGTACTGCGCCGAGATGGTAGAATACTGGTCCCCAAGGTCCGATAAGCCTCGGCCCTGTCTACGGTTCCAAGAATTCCGTTTCCCATGTCAAAAGACCTGCTGCAAACCGTGCATTGTGCCGAGCAACTCAAAGCGCTCGGCGAGCCCTGTCGTCTGCGGATCGTCAGCGCATTGCGGGCCGGGCCGAAGAGCGTGGGCGAATTGGCGGAATCTCTCAAGATTGAACTGATGACGGTATCGCACCATCTGGGCATTCTGCATCATGCACGAATCGTCCAGAAAGAACGGCAAGGGCGATTCATTCTGTATTCGCTGTCGAAGGATGTCTTCCAGCCGAATGACTCGACCCGCGGGAAGGAATTCATCGACCTGGGCTGCTGCCGACTGGAAGTCCCCAAGGACTGACAGCGCGGTGCCGCGTGTCAGTGTGGACGAAGAGCCTCGGCTCACCGGATTGAACGAGGCTCGCAGACTCACTGGCCTGAACAGCCAATCCGGATTGAGGGTTCTGAACCCGCAATCCGGACTGACTGCAATCTTAACGTGGACAGGCTAAACGATAGCCGACAGAAAGCCAGTGACATTGAAGTCACCAGCCACCTTGAGGGCGTTGTAATAAAACACGCCGCCGCTCGCCGGAGCCGAGATGAAGGTCGCATCGTAGAATACGACCGGTTCATACCCCACTCCGGCACCCGTCGCAATCACGACCTCGGGTTGCCAGCCCGCCATGAGGACCTGCAATGATCCTGAGAAGGGCTCTGCCTGATACCCTTGGCCGTTATTCATTTCGAGTTGGGCATAGTTGCCCTGCATTTGAATGGCACACTGACCACCGAAGGTCGTGCCGTCCAGAGCCAGATGATCCCCCCAGGCGGGTCCCAGATTCGGGTTGCCCAACAGGTTGATGGTGGTTCCCAATTGGAACCGTGCCTGGCGGATGGCGACGTCGTCCTGCCCCTCGCCACCCACGATCATCGTTTGTCCCTTCACCACCAGGCTGAAACCAGCGACATGGGTCAGGCTGCCGAGGATCACATGGTTCGCCGTCGCGGCGCGACGATCAGCCACGGTCCCCGTGGTCTGAGCCAGAACCAGCGTGAGCGATCCTTCGATCGTCACAGCCGAGTTCTGGTATACGGATCCGCCTTGAATCCGTATGTCACAATGGCTGGTGGTGTTCATCGAATCGGAGTAGATCAGGCTGCCGCCCATCGAAATTCCGGCGTTGTCGCCGTTCGCAATGACCGACAGGGACGAGTGCCCCATTCCCATGTCTTGGACATTCAAGGAACCCTGGATCACGACCGGTGCGTTGACGGAACTCGTGATTTCGTGGACGTGAGACCCGGCTCCGGTGCTGGTCCAGACGACTCCGGCTTTCCCCATCTGAATGGGGGCCGCGCCCGCAACCAGTCGATTCGCCAGGTCTTGATCGCCTTGATTGACGATCACAATTCCCGCGGCGGCAATGGTGCCCAGAGCATTCTTGCCGGTCTTGACCACGTTCACGGTGGCCGCGCTCGATTGATCGCCGACGTTGCTGGTCGTGATCCGGATGACGCCGGTGGTCGTGAGCTTGCCGGCACCGCGTGTGTAAACCGAGTTGGCATTGCCTCCCGCGACCGCATTGGAATCGGTCATGAGAATGCCGCCGCTACCGACATTGAGCGAACCGGTTCCCGCGGTGTAGACCTCGTTATCAGTGTGCCCGCCCATGGCCTGCGATTTCTGGGCAATGTAGGCTCCGACGGTCAAGGCACCGCTGCCGGAGTTCGACACATAATTGTCGAGATTCCGGCCAGCACTGGTCTGGGCCACCCAGGTCCCCACCGAGAGGTTGCCGCTGGCGCCGCCACAAATCACCAGGCTGTTGTTCACGTATTCCGATGAGTATCCCGATTGCGACACCGAAGTGCCGATCGTGAACGCACCCATCGAACCAATTCCGATGAAGTTCAGGAGACGCTGGCTGTTCTGCCCTAATCCGGCCTGCCGGATCAGCGAAGCATCGCTCCAGGCGCCAGCTCCGTCGTTTTCGAGACAGTTCATTTCCAGCAGTGAACTGTTGGCGGTCTGCTGGATACCACTGGTACCCACGCGGAATTCACCCGTGGCGTGATAACCACCCTGCACGAGATTCACGGCAAAGCCACTGCTATCGTAACAGGTGGCCGATTGCACCAGGCCGCCGGCCGCTCCGCCGACGATGATGTCGCCCGTACCCAGGTCGAGAACGTCATTCTCGACAGACCCGGCCAGGTTGCTGGCGCGTTGCGTCAAAGTGGCCGCGATGACAATATCGCCGCCTTGGGGCTCACTGGCCTGGACCAGATTGCGAGTCTGCTGACTGTTCAAAATGCCGGTCTGCGTGACCGGGCCTGCAATGCGGATGCCACCCGTGCCGTCGGTCACGATTTCGTTGGTGACCATTCCGGTTCCACCGCTGCTGAATTCCACCAAGGCACCGGCGATCACGATCTGACCGGAGCCGTAGGTGGCAACCCGGTTGGTCTGGGCACCAGACTTCGCCTGCTTAAGAGACTCAGTGACGTTGCCCAACAGCAGTACGTCGCCCATCCCCAGGCTCGAGATCTCGCTGGTCAGTGAACCGGTTCCCGAGCCCGCCACACCAATGGAAATCGAACCGGCGATCAATAAGTCACCTGCAGAATCGGCATGAACGCGGAATTCGGAGTCGCGCAGGCCCCTTACGTTCAGCGGACTGCCCGCAGTCGTCCCTTGGACGACGACATCTCCCAGAATGGACATGGGCTGGGTGGACGCGTTGTACACATTCAGGACATCGCCGGCGCTTCCGGCCCCCTGAAACACGACGCCCGCGGCGCCAATGTTCAGCACCGGGTTGTTGGGGGCTGAGTACACGCTGAAGGTATCGAACTGGCCGCTCAGGTTGACCTGTACGCCGGCCAGATCGGAGATCTCGAAAATGGCCGCCGTAACACCATTAATCGTCGTGGAGCAATTCGCCGCGGCGACGGTGATGTGCTCGGCATCGAGGCGAAACACGTTGACCGCATGGTCGCCGGACTGGTCCGCCGTCATGGTCAAAACGCCACCGCTGATCGCGGCAATCACGTCGGCAGACAGCAATGACCGGCATTCAAGCACTTCGGCCGCAACAGGACTCCAGTCGGTTCCTTGCCGACTACGCCGCCCACGAGAAGGGTACAGATCATTTCGAAATGCTGTCCACTTCGGAACTCTTATTCGCGTGTGGACATTCATGATTGGATTCCTTCCCGAGGAGAGCGCGACCGCCTCATCAACGGCCTGTGCATTTCACTGTCAACCAACACAGAACTCAGCAGGCTGACAAGGCTCTTCAGACCGCGATTTCGAGCGATTCCCAGTTCTGAAAACACCGCACGCTGTGATTCGGCCCCAAACGGTCGGTTTTCCAAGAAATGACATGAAACCCCGCGAGAGCTAGTATTCCGTCGCGGCTCGGAGCCGATTTTTGGTTACAGAACGGTCAAAACGGCTAAATAATTGCCTCGCGATCAGCGGGAATTGCCGTCTCAGAACTGGTGGAATGCATTGAAATGGCATAAAATCCCAACCTGGACATAAATATCCAAGACTTTCATTTTGTTTCTCGACATTCTCCCGAAACTCAATGACGACCATGCAGGCACGGATGGACAGCCACGCGACCAATGCCCGGAGAGGCGGCCGTGGAGAGTGATTCAAGCGTCGAATTGCAGAAACTGATCGACCGGTTTGAACCTGGCGACATGTCGGTCAAACGCGAATTGATGCGGCGAGCGATTCAGCGGCTCCAGCGGCTGGCCGCAAAAATGCTGGGGGAGTCGTTCCCTCAGCTGCGGGGCGGACACGATGTCGACAGCATCGTCAACGAGACGTGGATCCGCCTGTCGCAGGCCCTGGAACAAACCTCGCCCCCCACCGTCGAAGATTTCTTCCGCCTGGCGGCGCACAAGATTCGCCATGTCCTCCTGGATATGGCGGCACGTCAGTCACGGATCCATCGCCGTGAGAAACTCGCCTGTACGACCGGAGAAGCGGATCGGGATGCCGGCTATGACGAGCATTCGGCCGATCCGCTGCAACTGGCTATTTGGACCGAGTTTCATGCCCGCGTCCCCCATCTGCCGGAAGATGAGCGGCGCGTCTTCGACATGCATTACTACCTGGAGATTCCGCAGTCGGAAATCGCCCGCCTGACAGGGCTTTCGGCACGTCAGGTGAGCCGATTCTGGATCAAAGCCCTCGACCGTTTGACCGAGGGCATCGCCGCGGTCGACGGGCTCGTGGTATGAGCGGCAACACCGACGATCGACTGCTGGAACTGCTGGCTCACTGGGAAGAGTTGCGACAACGGGGGGATGACCCCGGAGTCGCCGAAGTCTGTCGCGAGCACCCGGAATTGGCCGAGGCGCTGCAGCAGCGAATCGACCGCCTGCAGCGGATTGTGTCGCTGTTTGAACCGGGGCAGCACAGCCAGCTCCTGCCCGAGGCAGATTCTGCAGCTATGGTTTCTCCCGCCGCGGTCCTGCCGACGGATCAACGGGCAGACCGTTCTGCGGTCACCGCGAGTCTCGGGGTCGCACCCCGCACGTTACCTGAACGGGTGGGGCGTTATCGGATCGAACAAGTTCTGGGGACCGGGTCGTTCGGCCTGGTGTATCTGGCCACCGACGAGCAACTGGAACGATTAGTGGCCGTGAAGGTTCCGCACCCGGAACAGGCGTCGCAAATCCGTAATGTCGAGGACTACCTCGCCGAAGCCCGAGCCCTCGCCAGCCTGGATCATCCGCACATCGTCCCCGTTTACGATATTGGCAGTACGGCTGAGTTTCCGTGCTTTGTGGTTTCCAAGTTCATTGAAGGATGTGACCTCGCCAAGGTCCTGCTTGGGGGGCGAATCTCCTTTCCAGAAACAGCGCGGATCATCGCGACGGTCGCCGAGGCCCTGTATTCGGCCCACAAGCGCGGCGTCGTGCACCGGGATATCAAGCCCGGGAACATCCTGCTGTCTCCCGACCGCGAACCATTTCTCGTTGACTTTGGCCTGGCGCTGAACGCAGACAATTTCGGGGTCGGCCGGCACTACGCCGGGACGCCCGCGTACATGAGTCCGGAACAGGCCCGTGGGGAAGCGCACCGGGTTGACGGCCGCAGCGACATCTTCAGCCTGGGGGTCGTGCTCTACGAAATGCTGACCGGTCAGCGCCCCTTCGTGGCAGCGACTGACGCCGAGTTGCTGTCGCTGATCACCACGACCGATCCACCGTCATTACGACAGTTCGACGACCAGGTGCCGTTGGAATTGGAACGGATCTGCCTGAAAGCGCTGGCCCGCCGTGCTGCCGAGCGATATGCGAATGCCAGTGAACTGGCCGATGATCTTCTCTTTTTTCTGCAGGCCAATCGAGGGTCAGCTCCTGCAAGGCCTCAGACAGACAGTGGTGCATGTCTGGCCGCCCCGGGACCGGCGTCGGGCTATCTGTCGTTATCGGACAATCCGACGGGATGCAGTTCGATAACGGGCCCCGTGCCTGCCAACACGATCGCCCCCCGCGGCTTGCGGGCGTTTGATCAGGCGGATGCCGACTTTTTTCTCGACCTGCTGCCTGGCCCCCGGGATCGGGAAGGACTGCCCGACAGCCTGCGATTCTGGAAGAAGCGGATCGAGATGACCGAGGCCGATCGCACTTTCACCGTTGGCTTGATTTATGGCCCCTCAGGCTGCGGCAAATCCTCGTTGATCAAGGCGGGACTGATCCCCCGTCTCGCACCGACGATTGAGGTGGTGACTGTCGATGCCACCCAACATCAGACGGAAGTGTGCCTGTTGCAGGCGCTCCGCAGAAAATGCCGGGTTCTAGGCGAAGAACTTTCGTTGAGCAACACGCTGATTGCGCTCCGACAGGCCCGCAACACCAATGCCGAGGGCAAGATCCTGATCATTCTGGATCAGTTCGAGCAATGGCTGCAGGCTCACCCCAACCAGCATTACACCGAACTGGCACTGGCGCTGCGACAGTGTGATGGAGCGCGCGTGCAATGCCTCATTATCGTGCGTGATGACTTCTGGATGGCCGCGACGCGATTCATGTGGGAACTCGAAAATCGGCTGGTCGAAGGCTTCAACTCCAGCGCGGTCGACTTGTTTTCGGTCCGCCATGCCCGTCGAGTGCTGACGATGTATGGCCAAGCCTACGGAGCCTTACCCGCCGAGGGAGAACCTACGGATTCGCGTGCGAACGCTTTTGTCGAGCATGCAATCGCCGGCCTGGCCCAGAATGGCCAGGTGGTCTGTGTGAAGCTGGTCCTCTTGGTGGAACTGGTTAAAAGCCGCCCCTGGACTCTCGAGACGCTGTTCGCATTGAGTGGCCCCGAAGGATTGGGGGTCAAATTCCTGGAAGAGACGTTTGGCTCATCTTCTGCGTCACCGCGGTATCATCGGCATCTGGCAGCGGCCCGGGCGGTGCTGCAGACATTCTTGCCCGACCCTGGTTCGAACATCCGCGGGCCGGCGCGCTCCGCTGCCGAATTGCTGACCGCTTCGGGCTATGCCGCGTGTCCGAGGGACTTTGACGAACTCCTCGACATTCTCGAGCGGGAACTGCAACTGCTGACGCCGATCGCGACAACCGTCGGCGATCTCCAGCGACATTACCAGTTAACACATGACGAACTGGTTCCCGCACTGCGGGACTGGTTCTCCAGAAAGCAGCGCGAAACGGCCCGCGGTCGGGCCACTTTGCAACTCGCCGAAGCAGCCAGCCTCTGGAAAGCACGCCCCGACGTGCGCTTGCTGCCGACCTGGTGGGATTTGGCCCGTATCGTGTTATGGACACGACATCGGGACTGGACCCCCATCGAACGCCAGGTCCTGGCGCAGACGGCCCGGCATCATGCGCGGCAATTCCTCATTAGTGTTACCTTACTGGCGGCGGTTGTCGGCTTGCTGCAGTACCGCAGTTCGGCGAAGCAGAACGCGGCGCTGCGCGAACACCTGACCGCCGCCATCGAGATGGCCCAGATGAGCCGCGGTTTGGCAGTCCCGTACGCACTCCACGAGCTTGAAGAATTGCCCCGCGATCGCGTGCGGAGCGAACTGCAGCAGCGGTATGACCGTGTTCCCGATCAGGGAAAATTGGGTCTGGCGTGCGCCCGGGCCGCATTGGGGGACGTGGATGTGACGTTCCTGAAGTCGCAAATCACGTCGGTCCCGGACGATGAATTTGAGAATCTTCGCGCCGCCTTCGGGGCCGCGCCACGTCGGTCGCGGAGCGAGTTGCGACAGCTTGTGAAATCGCTCGACCAGCAAAGCGACTGGCGGGGTGCAGCGCGGACGGCGATCCTCTTACTATTCCTCGGAGATTCCGAACCCGCTGTCGAAATGTGTGCGATCGGTCAGCGAGCCGATGTGTCGCGGCGTACGGCTTTCATTGATGAATTCTCGCGCTGGCATGGCCGCCTCAATCTGCTGGAACCAGGTGACCCGTCCTTGCAGGATTCTGCATTTCGGTCGGCATTGATTCTGGGTCTCGCGGAAATTCCGCGAGACCGCCTGATTCCCCCTGAGCAGTCGCACTGGCTGCCGGCCCTGAATGACTGGCACCTCCATGCACCCGATGCCGTCACACACAGCGCGTCGGAACTCGCGCTGAAGCGGTGGGGCGTGACGTTATCCGAACCGCTGCCTGAGTCGAATCGTGCGGGGCACCCCGCATGGTTCGTGAATTCCCGCCGGATGACGATGATCCGCATCGCGGCGGGAAAATTCTCACGTCATTCCAACGAGACTCCCGAGAACGCTGATGCGGGTCGGCAGTCAGTGACACTGACCCAACCCTTTTACCTGGCCGACCGCGAAGTGTCTGTCGCCGATTTCCTCTCGTTCGTGGATGACGAAACGTGTCCCATCGAACAGCGGGCCCCGGGCTGGAAAGCTAGAGTCCAATCACTCGGTGACGTGGACTTGGATGGCCAGCCGACATTACCCGCAATCGGCATGACCTGGCCCGAAGCCGTCATGTTTTGCAACTGGCTCAGCCGACAAGAGCACCGCACGCCAGGCTACGAGGCCACCGGCAGAATGCTGCCGGGCGACTCGAACTATGGACCGTATCCGGAATGGGTGTTGAATGCGCAGGGAAATGGCTATCGCCTGCCGACGGAGGCGGAATGGGAATACGCCTGCCGCGCCGGGACGACCACTCCATATGCGTGCGGAACCGACGAAACCACTTTGAAACAGTATGCCCGGTTTCGCAGCCAGCGTCCCGGGCCTTGCGCCACATTGCTGCCCAACGGGTGGGGGCTGTTCGACATGCACGGGAATGTGCGTGAGTGGTGCGACGATTTGTTTGGTGAGTGCGAACCGACCGCAGTGCGTGATCCGCGGGGCATTACCAGAGATTCGCCGGTTGTGCGTGGCGGCAGTTATCTGGATACACCCGAAGCCAATCGCTCGGCCTTTCGGGCCACCCTGCGCCCCAACGCATGGAGCAAGTCGCTGGGTCTGCGTGTCGCGTTACCTGCCGACGAGTCAAACTGACGATCACAACCGAACGGAATCGTCACTCCGTCGAGTTCGCGGAACTCGTGACTCTCGTATCGGTCAGTCGATGCTCTCGAAATACTTCTGCAGCTTGTCTTCGTAGCTGCGTGGCGGAGGCCGCTGGGCCTTGGCACGAATCGCTTTCCGCAGATCGGGAGGCAGTCGGGCAAACCACGATTCGCGGCCCACCGCGCGACTGGCGAAATCGACATCACCCGTCCGCGGTGTCGGTTTCGACTGGTCTTCGTTCTTGCGGGCCTGCTGCGGGTCGATCTGTTGCGGCCCGGATTTAACCGCCGTGTTGTCGGGTCCCTGTTCGTTCTGAGCCGCCTTGTTGGTCGTCGAACTGGAACTTGAGGGAGACGGACGCTGACTGTTGTCGGCACTCTGGGGATCGCGTGACGCCGATTGGGCCGAGTCGGCATCCTGATTCGAATCGGCCTCTGGCGAAGTGGCAGTCGCATTGTCGGCCTGAGCGAGGTATTCACTTCCCAGTTCGGCAGCCGCTTTGGCGGAAGCTTCCCGCCCGGCCATCATTTCCGCCGTGGCTTCGGGCGAATTCGGAATGAACCCCGTGCCCAGTTCGGCGTTGGGGTCCTGGCTGGCCGCAGGACTCTGCGCGGCCTCGCCCGCCGGCTTGGCCGCGGGATCAGTCCCCGGTGCCGCTGGAGGGGCGGCCGCGTCACCCGATTGCGGCATGTTTCTGGGCATCAGTTTCGAAGCCCGCGCCATCGCATCGCGCAAAGCGCGGTTGCCAATATTTGATTGACCAGTCAGTTCTTCGGCGGCTTCCCCCGTGCCCCGCTGGGCCTGGGCGAATTCACGCTGGGCCTGCGACAGTCGTTCGGCTGCCTGCCGTTGTTTTGAGGCCGGTGCCCCCTGTGCTGGCTTGCCGCGTCCTGGCTCGGCCGCTCCGGCTTCCCCCGGCGCGGGCTGATCACCCGCTTCCTGACCGGCAGGTTGCTCGGCATCCCCCGCGGCGAGGAGGTCTTGACTGCGCTGCGCAATTTCCTGGGCCGCCTGGGCCTGGCTGCGTGCCAGATCGCGCACCGCCTCGGCGATCGCCTTGTCTCGCTGCAGTCGCTGCTCGCGTGCCGCCAGGTTGGCCGCGGCTCGCTGCAGGTCTTTTTCGACCTGGTTCTGGGCCTGTACACCGCGCTGGGGTTGTTCTGGCGTATCGGCCGCGCCTTGTTGGGCCCGTTGCTGGGCGTCTCGCAAGGCCGCCAACGCTGAGGGTTCCGCTTCGGCCGCCCGGGTCGCCAGATCGTTCGCCTGCTGCGCCTGCTTTGTTAACTGCTGCGCCTGTTCCTGCGACATTTTGTCGCGAGCTTTTTGGAGTTGTTCAGCCGCTTGTTGCAACGATTGCGAGGTTTTCTGCTGTTCGTTAGTAGCCTGCCGCGAATCACCCGCTTCGGCCTGTTTCTTGGCAGCCCCCGACGATTGCTCGGCCTGAGCCAGTGACGCACTCGCATCGGGAGCTTCGGCAGGGGTCATCTTGGCCGCATCGGTAATGGCCTCGGTGACTTCTCCCTGTGCAACCGGATCGGGTTCACCCGCGGGAGCCTGCGAGGCCTGTTCGGTTTCCGCCGCTGCCAGATGGGCGGCCCGATCGAGTGCCTGGCGCGCCTGATCGCGACTGGCCTGGGCCTGGGCCGGATCGTTATCCAGTGCAGCCCGGGCAGCCCGATTGGCCGCCTGCGCGGCATCTTTCAACGATTCGGACAGTGGATCGGGTTTTCCCGCGTCCATAGCCGGCTTGGCGGCCGGACGTTTACCGGCCTTCTCGGCCAGTTTGCCTGCCTTTTCTGCCACCGACTGTTCGCGAGTGATCGTCTCGAGAGGAGACGAGGATTTTCCCGCGGCCAGTTGCCGCGCGGCTTCATCGGCACGCGACTGTTCCTCCTGGGCGTCGGCGATGGCATCGGCCAACTGCATGGCGTCGGCGGCTTCCGGCCGGCCGCTGGCACGCTGCTGCGACACTTGCGCTTCGCGGACAGCCTTCTCGGCTGCCGACAGTTGTTTCAGTTGATCACCCGCCGAGTCATCTTGATTCGCCAGTGCCTGATCGACCGCCTCGCGAACCGGTGTGACTTTCGTCAATTGCTGTGCCGATTCGGTCGCCAGAGCCTCGGCCGTTTTACCGATCTGCTCGCGGAGCCTGGCGGCGGCCTGGGCCAGTTTGTCGGCAGCGCTGGCGGCCGACTTGGCGGCGGCCTGGGCTGCTGCCTCCGCTGGTTCACCTGGGCGAGTCGCAGCCTGCTCCAGTTGCATCTGCGACTCGGCAGCCGCCTGAGCCGCTTGCTTGGCTCCTTCGGCGGCCTCTGCCGCGGTGGGTTCGACCGCCTGGGCCACGGCTTTCGCGAGTGCCGCGACGGCAGCCTGTTGTTCACCCAGATCCTTGGCTTTCTCAGCCGGCAGTTTGGCTTTGGCTGCAGCCTGAACATCCTTTGCTATCTCGCGTTCAGCGGCCGCGGCACGTTCCAGGGTTTCGGCGGCCCGGGCCAGTTCGCCAATCATTACCCCTTTTTCCACGCGGCGTGCATCATCCAGAGCGGCGGTAATTTCTGCCGCGGCCCGTTCCACGGCACGGTCGGCTTGTTCCAGAATGTCGCGACGGGTCGCGTCAGCCTTACCAGCAGGGTTCTTGGCCAGGGCATCGGCGGCCACCATCGCTGCCTGTTCGGCAGCAGCCAGGCGAGTCATGACGGCCTTCGGCAGACTGCGATTGTCGTCAACCTTCGAGAGATCTTGCGACACCTGGCGTTCCTGCGGGGCCGCGCCCTGAGCGTTTTCCTGGGCCGTGCGGTCGACCTGCGACTGCTGTTGCCGAATCTTCTCCAGATCGGCACGCGCCTGCTCGAGGTCGCGAACTTGCCGGGCGGCTTCCTGTGAACTGCGATCGGAACTGGCAACGTCGGCGGCCTGTGACATTTGCTCGGCCAGGCTGGCCAGGTTGGCGAGCACCTTCGTCTGCTCGGCGATCGCTTCGTCGCCCCGGGCCTCGAAGAGTTTGCCCGTAGCTTCATAGGCGGCTGCCTTGGCCTGTTCCAACAAAGTCTCGGCCGCCGGCATCTGCGATAAGGCCTGCGAGAGATTGTTCAGCTGTTTGCGAATTTCCGCCTGCGCTTCGACCAACTTCTCTGCGTCGGGCTGAGTCAGGTCGGCCTGTTTGGTCTGGTCACGCAGCTTTTCCTGCTGGTCCATCAGTTGCCGGGCCAAAGCCACGGCGGAACTCCGATCAGGGCTGAGGGCCGACTGGGTGTCATTCATTTTTTCGAGCAGCAAGCGCAGGCCCTTGATGACGCGCTGCTGACTGGTCGCCGCTTCGCCATACCGCAAAGCGGCCAGATGCGTCCCGGCCGCGTCCAGCTCTTTGCCGACTCCCGCCGCCTGCAGGATCTGCAGACCTTCGGTGCCGCCGGTGCCCAACGGGCCACCCCACTGGCTGACGTCGGCCAAAGTTTCAACAAGCTGCAGGAACATTTGCTTGACGTCGCCTTGATCTTCAATGGCTCCCAGCAGCAGGGCTTCCTGGCGCGCGGGCAACTGTTCGGGGATTCCCTTCGTTGTCTGCCAGACCTTGGATTCAAGATCAATCAACCGCTGGACCTGTGCGGCGATTTCAGCCGACTTCAGTCGTCGCATCAGATTCTGGCGTTCGGCAGCCAGACGGGCCACAATCTGTCGAATCATCTGGCGTGCCTGACGGAAGGCATCGTCGCGATCGGTGTCAGTTCCCTTTTGCCCGAGTGCCAGGAGTTCGACAACCTGTTCCATTTCCTTGTCGACCAGCGCACCGATGTTCTTCCGCATGTTGGCGATGTCGCGGTACAACGGCAGTTGCTTCAAACCGTTTTCTTCCAGTTGCTGCAACTGAATGTCGAGCACGCCCGTCAACAGTTGCTTCGCCATGTCGCGAGCCCGTTCCTGGGCGTCCTGCTTGCGACGCAGGGCATTGGTGTCGACGGCACTGGCCGGTCCGGCGGCCAATGCGACGCACAGCAGGACTGTCAGGGCACAGCGGCTCCACTTGCCCCATGTCCTCGGGGAGCTGTCGTTGGTTCGCGTGCCGCAATGGCTGTCACCGGTCCACATGTGTCGGTCTCCACGGGTCATCGGTTCTCTCCAATCCCCAACTGACGCTGAATAATCTGATCCAGTTGCCGGGCCGATTTCTCGTCGGCTTCGACCAACCCGGCGAGCACGCCGGTCTCATCGGTCACGCTGAAAACAATCGGCTCGCTGTGTGCCACAACTCCCGGACGGTGGCCGCGGTAATCGGTGGCTTCGAGAGTCACCCGCACTTCATCGCCCTTGGCCAGATTCAGTGACTTCAGGTCTACGACATGTCGCCCTCGCAGTGAGGCCTGCGGTTGTTCGGCGGGAGGGACTCGCTTTACCAGTTCCTGCGTTTCCGAGATTTCGCCCGAGGCGCGCGTGACCTGCTTCACCAGGCGGATCTCCGCCACACCGTGATCGTCGGCTGCCCCCCAGGTAATGCCCGGCCGGGCTCCCGGCAGCACCTTCTCGGTGACGACCGCGCCTGCAATCCGCGGAGCACGATCGGCTTGAATCTGAATCTGTCCCTGCAACGGCTGGTCGGGCGATAAGCCATCGACATCGACCGCTTCCACCTGAAACGCGGTCGCAGCCGCAATGTCGTCGAGGGGTGTGCCAGGACCGGTCTTCCAATTGCGGCGTTCCGCATCGACGGCCTCCATGGGAAATCGAGATTCTCCCACAATCAGGTCGCAACGCGCCAGGGGCTTGTTCATACAGCGGATCGCAACAGCCACCCGAGAACCTTCCATGACCGAGATCTGGCGAGAGCCGGTGGCCCCGCGCGCCAGTCGCGGATTGGCGGCGTAGACGGGGGGCGTGTGTTCCAGATCCATGACGACCACGGGTGGCAACACCACCACGATCCGGCCGGGCACCGTCCAGGCATCGCCCAGATGAACCTGGTAGGTGACAGCTTCGGGAGAGCGGCCCAGATCGGCCGAAAAGTGGCCGGGAGTTCCCGCGATGGCCGTCAGAGGCAGGGTGATCGCCGCGGTCCCTTCCTCCGCAGTCAGTTCGACCTCGCCGGTCTCGGGCAATTCTCCCGCGGCGGAAACTTCGAACTCCAATGTCGAACCAAACGGAATCTTGACATCAGATCCCGCGGGGAGAGCCGGGAAGGCTTCCAGACCATTGATGGTCACCCGGGTAATTTGCGTGTGGGTGGGATACTGTGCCGAGCCGAGCAGGAACCGATTGCAGAACGCCGACAGGTGGGCCGGAAACAGGGCCCCCAAGACCGTCAGCATAACCGCCACGAGCACCAGCGGCAGAGCGCGACGCCCCAGCGGAACTTCCGACATGCCTTCTGCCACCCGCAGCGTGCGACTGGAAACCGCCACCCGATCGACCACTGCCGTGGCCAATTCCGGCGAGCCCCAGGACTGCGCGCCGGCTGATTCAAACTGCAGGGCAGCGACCAGATCGCTGTCAATCTGCTGTCGACGCTCGACTTGCAGCGCCAGGTCGATGACCGATTCGTGAGTCACCAGCGCAGGCCAGACCCAGCGTCGGAAGGCCCATAACGCCACCCCGGCAAATCCCGCGAGGACCAGAATCCGCTGCTCGCGAGGGAATCGAAACGTCCAATCGAGTGCAAAGGCGGCAACCAGAACCAAAAGCAAGGTCAATCCCCAGGCCATCGCACCAAACACTGTGCGCGCCAGCCAGCGGCGGCGACTGAGAGCCGACAAATGAGATTGCAAACTGGCAAGTTTCTGTGCCATGGCGACTGAAGTTTACCCGGAGAATGTCACAAATCAAAGACCGTTTATTGGGGAAACCCGGCTGCCCCGCCGTTTTGGCGCCACCCGCGCCCCCAAATACCGACGCCAGCCAATCGAATGCCGTTTCTACTGGGGAACCAGGCTTGGCCCGTTTCCAGGGCCTGTGCCGGTCGCCGGCAGGCAAATTGGCTGCCTCGCGACCGCAAACGCCCCATCGCCCCGGGCCTTCAGGCCAGATTCAAGAGTTTTCGGACACCCCACTCCAGAACCAAGAGACCGATGATCAACCCGAAGGCGAGCCAATTATTCCACAGGGGACGAATCTGAACCGACGACTCTTGCCGCGGCCGCGGGTGAAAGTCCTGCAGCAGGTGCGTGACATTGGTCAAGTCGTAGGTCTGCCCGCCGGTGGCGAGCGCGATTTCCCGGGCCAGGGCACTGTTCCGCACGGCACTGCGTCGCTCCACCGAGACATTGGCCACCTGGAAGTAAACGATGTTCTCTTCGGATGTCACGGGGTCTTTCACGACAATCTTGTGTTCCCCGGGAACCACAGCATTCAAGCGGGTTTCGAAGACCCCTTCGCGGAATTGTGGGATTGAGACCACCTGCGTACGCTGCTCGTCACCCGCCGTTCCGGGCGTTGTGACCTCGGCAGCCAAGGCATGATTGGGAAGATCGTCAGCCGCCAGAGGCTCGTAATTGGCGTTGTACGCTTCCACAGAGATCAGCACCTTGTCGTCTGGCTGGTAGAGTTGCCGATCGGTTCGCACCACGAACCGCTTCTGACTGCCCAGCGCGTGAGACAACCCCAGTCGGTGAATCATCTGGCCCCAGAACTGCCGGTAGTACAACTCACCGTATTTCCGCCGCATACGCCAGGTTTCATTGAAGCCCAGGTAAACCACTTCGCCTCGCCCATAACGTCGGATGGCAATGACGGGTTGTCGGGTTGTCCCATCCACACATTTGTCGGCCTGATGCACAGCCAGCGCTGTTCCCAAAGGGTGCAGGCGAGAGACCGGCTGATACCAGGGGATCTGCCCCAGATTGCCCCAGGCCAGTTTGTTCTCGGCGTCGGTGCTGCCCAATTCCATGAAATCGATCGCAGCCGCATCGGGAGTCAATTGCAGCGCGAAGCCCCGTTCATCACGGACTTTGCCCGCGGGATCGACCACAACGGGGAGCATGTCGGCCAGAGGCGTGTCGGCGAGTTGCCCGGGACCGAAGTGCGGCCCGGCCACTACCACGAGACCGCCGCCAAACTTGCTCACAAACTCCTTGACCATTTCGCAGAACCGGGTCCCCAGTGCGGCCCCGGGCATGTCCCCCAGGAAAATCACGTCATTCGCGAAAAAGTCGCTCCGCTTGGGCGTCAAGGTTGACAGGAACAACTCGTTCGAACGCCGGACCGCCGGGTCCGCCGAACGCAGAAACGTGCGGAATCCACGCTGTCCCACGAGCTTATCGCGGTGAAACACCTCTTTGATAAATCGCCATTCCCAGGTGGGCTCATATTCCACGAACATCAAACGTAGAAAATCGTCACGCACGTTGACTTCGCGCTCGGCTCGATTGTTCTGCGTGATCAACTCGCCTGCCAATACGTCAGCCTGGGCCGCAACCACGAACCGTCCGGTCTCAGCGGGAGTCCAACTGAACGTGACCGTCTGCTCATCGGCAGCGATGCGCAGCGACTTGCGATCGATCGTCACCGGTTCAGACGTGGCCACCGATGTACTTTCCGCCAGTGGCCGTGCGATCAACTGCACGGTCACATTGGTTCCCTGCAATCCATTACTGCGGAGGGTGGCATTGAGTTCGGTGCGCTCTGCTTTTTTCAGCAACAGCGGAGTCTGCAGGTCGATGGCCAGATCGACTGCGGACTCGGCGCCAATCGCCAGCGTGTAGACGGGGACGCCAAGTTTCTGCGCCGCAGAGACCGCAGGCGGACCGGAATTCTGATCGAAGTCACTGACCACCAGCAGGCCTGCCAGGTAACCACTCGATTGTCGGGAAGCCAGATCTTCGAGCGATTGGCCGAGCGCCGTCACCTGCCCCCGGGCCGACAACTGGGCCGCCCAGGCAACCGGATCGACCGCATCCGTCACGCCACCATCGCTGCTCAACTCGGTGGCGCCATCGGTCCGGTCGAACTTGAAGGCTTTGACGCGGTATTTTTCACCCAGATCCCGCACGAGATTGCCCCGTTCGCGACGGAGCAGGGCCTGCACGTATTCCTGTCGCGACGGATGCTCACCAGCCGACGTCTCGCTTTTTGGCGCAGTGTGCGTCCAATCGACCGCCTCGTCGAGTGCATGGCGCTCGGCTTCGGGATATTGATCCTGAATCGACATGCTCTCGCTGCCATCGAACAGCAGCCAGAACCAGGGCCGCGGGGAATGCGTCGAATGCACGGTCAACACGGGTTCTGCCAGGAACAAAAGCAACAGCGACAGGACCAGGGCGCGACAGACTGCCAACGTGATCCGCGAGGCCTGGCTGCCTCGAGTTTGCCAGCGCAAATAGAAGTACACCGCCAGGGCACAGAGGGCGACCAGTCCCAGACTCAGCCAACCCAGATGCCGCTGCGCCCAGGGAGCGGTCAGTGAGATATCCCAACGTTCGATCGATTCGAGGTTTTCGATATCCAGAAATCGACCGAAGAGGCGCAACAGGAAGTTCGACAGGAGCTTCATCGCGACGCCTCCCCGACAAGCGAGGCGGGCTGCGCGGTTGCGGCCTGGCTGCGGGCCAGAACGGTCAATTCGAGCAGCAGCGCCACCAAGGTGCCGGCCAGCAGGTACTTCCAGAAGTCCTGACCGGAAACGGCGGCTCCTTCCAGGCGTATCGGTTCGCCGCGGGCTACCCAGCGCACGGTCGAATCCCCCAATCGCTTTCGCAACTCGACTTCACCGAGCGCCGTCAGATCCGATTCGTCGGCCGGACCGTTGACAGCCAGTTCCACCTGCCAGATTCGCTCGGTCGCTCGAGATCCGCGGTCAGATCCGACAGTGGACGACGTCTCAGCCGGATGGTGTGCCACAACCTTGTATGTGCCCCGCTGCGTGAGTTGGCGCACCGAGACGGCAAACTGATCGGCTCCCAAGGCATCCACAAACAACGGTTCGTGAACTCCCCCGGGACGCATCAGCGTGAAATCGGCACGCCGATCTGCCAGGGCGACGGCCAGCAGGGCCCGTTCGTTCGTGCCATAATTCCGCCGGGGCAACGTGCGGACCAGCATGCCTCGCAGCAGGCGATCGAGCAACACCACCGCATTCGTGCGAGTCAGGTTATTCCACTTTGTCATCACCCCCGTCGAAACAAACAGGACGTCACCACGTCCGATGCGACGTTCGACCAGAAACGGCTTGCCGTTTGAGAATTTCGCCAGGACCTGTGGTTGCTGGCGGCGGGCGACTGTCTCGATCGATTCATCGGCATCGGGCGAAAGTCGATCGTGTCCCCAGAGCAGCCAATGCGGTCGGTTGGACTGTTCGGCGGTCGGACCATCACCCGCTGCGGAAACAGCCTGCCGTCGCCGTACGGTTTCCCGTTCCTGGTCCGCCTGCAGCAAGGCGGTCAGCACGCCGGGATCAGTCTCGACATCCACGGCTTTGAAGAACAGCGGTTCGCGATAGAGGTCGTCGAGGTCTTCCCGGGTGGCTTCGGCGACAGCAAACCGTTCGTCCGACAACGATTCGGGAGCGAGAAAGAAGGGCTGCAGTTCGGCACTGGTTTCATCCGGAATGCGGCCGATCGGGTCGCGCTTCAAGGGCAGGGGAAGGATGCCTGCTCCCTCCAGCCAGCCTCGGGAATTCCAAATCCCGGGTTCGAAATCGCCTCCGGCGGCGATCAACAGTTGTCCGCCCTGCTCGACATAGTCACGTAACAGCTCGGTCAGCATCTGCGGAGTTTCCACCCCCGCGACGACCACGAGGCGGCAATCTTCCAATTGCCGACGGTCGACCTGTTGTGGGGCCAGGTGGCGAATCTGGACTAATTGCCGCACGGCAT
>JAFEBR010000508.1 GCA_018242565.1 Planctomycetota bacterium
ATTTCAGACGAATCCTTGGCGGACTCAGATCAAAGTTTACGAGTATTAGAGTGAGAGTTGGTACGGGCCCGACTCTAAACAGATCCGGGCCGCCAGGTGCCAGATGCGTCGAACTGCGATGCGGGGGGCCGCTCGCCACGTTGAGTGCAGGGGAGACCAAAATGACACCGTACGTGCGGTTACTCCCGGACCGCCAGACCACCGTCATCACGGTACCGGGAACGGATTACAGCTCTTTACGAAATGACAATTTGCGCCGACTGCGAGACCTGCTGCGGTTTATCGCCGAGCATGCCGCCGGGACGACCGTCGTGCTGGATGTCACGCTGGTACGACACGCCGGGGCCGGATTCCTGACTGAAGTGCACCGGTTCGCCCGTTTGCTGCACCTCAGACGGTTCCAACTGATTCTGGCGGGCGAACTCTACGGCCTGTTTTCCGCGGCGGGCTGGCACCGATTCTTTCTGGTCTTTGCCGGCCTCGAAGCGGCCGTCCGCGACCGGTTCGCGGGGGCCGATGGCCCCCCGCGATGGAACGGCGAGAGGGTGGACATCAACCCCGGCGGCGCAGCCACCACAATCTGGCATCCACGCACGGGGTCTTTCTACTCCCACCAGCCGGAAATTCCGCACTGAACGCGGCGGATCAACAATCCAGGCCTGCCTGCCGACCTGTTCGCAGTCGGCAGGCGGGATCGGAAACAAGACGCCATGCATCGAGCCTCAGCAGGGCGAACTCAGCACAGGGTAGCCATAGGTCAACGGGTCAAGCCGGACCACCGATTATTGTGGAACCACGCAGATATGCTCGGGGCACTTACACTTCTGCCCCAACAGGCAACCACCCACCACCGCCCCGTCCGAACAGGAGCAACTCCCGCCACCACCCGAGGCGGTCGCCGCGATCGCCAGCAGAGCGGCTCCCTTGGGCGTCGCCTTCGGCTTGCGCTTCTGGGGTCCCAGCGATGGCCCCTGGGTCACACTCCAGGTGCAATACGCGTCGTCCTGTTTTTCGTGGCGGATTGTGTAGACGAAGCCGGGTTGCAACATCGTGGCAAACGGCAGGTACTTTTCATCGGGCAACCCGGCGACGGGTTCGGTGTGGAAGAAGCACCCTTTGCCTGCCTCGTGTTTCATGTCGACCAGATGAATCACATGACTCAACTCGTCCACACAGACGCGAACCTGATTGATTGTCGAAAGCCTGGTGGAGGAACACTCGGCGCAGCCGGTGTTCACCGTCTTACGTTTCGCCATGATGGGGCCCCTTTTTTGCACTGTGGGGTCGCAGGCAGGGCCAGCGGTAACTAACTCTGTTGTGCGGCAAGGACTTCGAGCATGAAGTGCGGGCTCCATCCACAAGAACGGCGTTTCATGATCAAGCTGCCTTTGCCGGGATGTTGCTTGAGCAACGAGA
>JAFEBR010000050.1 GCA_018242565.1 Planctomycetota bacterium
AAGAGTTTCTGGCTTCGCGAAACGAGCCCGGATGGATCGTCGATCGCCGCCGGGCGGCGTTCGAGATTTACCAGCAGAAACTGGCGGAACCGCTGAATCCCGAAGAGTACAAGCGCGTTGATCTGCGGACGTTTCAGCCCTCGAAATTCGCTCCCACGACCGAGGTAGCTCAGTCCGTAGCATTCGCCACCCAGTTGCAGCAGAGTACGGAATTCGGTGGCGGCGTCACTCAAGTCGACGGCCACATGACCTCGCGGCGCCTGGACGAGCCACTGGCTCGACAAGGCGTGCTGTTCGGTTCTCTCTCCGACCTGTTGCGTGATCATCGCGAGATTATCGAGCCGCACCTGATGACTCGGGCTGTATTACCCAGCGCTGATCGGATCTCGGCCTGGCATGCGGCGTTCTGGACAGGGGGGACCGTGCTGTTTGTGCCCCGGAACGTCACGCTCGAAGCGCCGTTATACAGCCTGATCGGCTTGTCGGCTGCCGGTGCCGCGGATTTCAGCCATACTCTGGTCATCCTCGAAGATGGTGCTTCCGCCACGCTGCTCGAAGAGACCGCGTCGGCGACTCCTGATCATGCTGGATTGCACGTGGGCGCGGTGGAATTGCTGGTCGGGTCTGGTGCCCACCTGCGGTACGTTCAACTGCAGAACTGGAATCAGCAGGTCTGGCACCTGGCGCATCAGGCGGGACGCGTGCAGCGTGACGGTTCATTGCAATGGACGGTCGGCGGTATCGGTGCCCGATTGTCGCACATTCACCAGGAGGTTTCGCTCGATGGCCGCGGCGCCTCGGGGGAAGTGAATGGTGTGACTTTCGCGACCGATCGCCAGTTGTTGTCGTACTACACTCAGCAGACTCACAAAGCGCCCGATACGCGCAGCGACCTGTTGTACAAAGATGTGCTGCGTGACCAGGCGCGGGTCGTCTGGCGTGGCATGATTCGCGTGGATCCCGATGCACAGAAGACCGACGGATACCAGCGGAACGACAGCCTGCTGCTGAGTCCCGATTGTCGCGCGGATGCCATTCCCGGTTTGGAAATTGAAGCGGACGACGTGCGATGTACGCACGGTGCGACGGCCGGGCGGGTGGACGCCGAACAGATTTTTTACTGCATGTGCCGCGGCATGTCGCGCTTTGAGGCCATGCACATGATCGTCGAAGGCTTCTTCCATGGGGTCTACGATCGAATCGCCGTGGAGGCAGTCCGCGAGACACTCAGCCAGGCGGTGAAGCGGAAATTGGGAATCGATCAATAATCTGCCCTGCCGCGAAGAGTGGTGGGGGAGTGGTCTTTTCCGGTGTGCCGCGACAGAACTGCGAGAATCATGGCTGAATTTGAACAAGTTGCAACCGTCGATGAACTTCCCCCCGGTGGTCGAAAATCGGTCGTTTTCGATGACCGCGCGGTGTTATTGTTCCGGATCGGTGATCAGTACTTCGCTGTTGAAGACGTCTGTTCGCACGATGGCCAGCCCCTCACCGATGGGCGTCTGAGCGGCACGTCGATCGAATGTCCCCGCCATGCGGCCCGGTTTGATGTCTGCACCGGTCGGCCCCTCTGTATGCCGGCCGT
>JAFEBR010000509.1 GCA_018242565.1 Planctomycetota bacterium
AAAAGGGCTGGTTCGAGAGCACAAATGGCGGCGTGCTCGGCGGGTTCCTGATGATACTGATCGCCGTGGTTTGGTTTTTTGCTGGCTTGGCGGGCGGACGAATCTTTTTCTATCCCCCCATCCTGCTGATCATTTGAATCGTCGCGGTGATCAATGGCATCTTCAACCGCGATTGACACCGCCCGGCTCGAACTGCGCGGGCGGCGTGAATCGCAACCGCGACTGAATCAATGGCCGGCAGTTGGCGAAGTAGAGTATTTTTCGCGCAGAGCCAGGTTGATCTCCAGAACATTCACCAGCGGGACTCCTGCCAGCCCTCCCAGCGGAGCCTGGGCTCGGCTGCGCAGCAGGGTTTCGATTTCCTGTTTTACGGCAGTGACTTCACGGCCGGTATCGGCCGCCCGCTGGGTGGCAACTCGGTCAAGTTGATAAACGGCATTTTGCAGCGTGATATGTGGATCGAGCCCCGAGCCAGACGACATGACGAGGTCGGCGGGAACTAACTCCAATTCCGCATCGGGGTGCTCGTTACGCCACATGTCGAAAAACATCCCCTGAATGTCGGTCCCCTGCCCCACCGGACGGATCTCCGTCACCGCTGGCCCGGCAGCAGCCTGCGATGCCACCGGGCTCGGAAATTTCCCCGGATGCGCCGCCGCAAAACTGGTGAAAAAGGGGACCGCGAAATCTTCGGGCAACGCCTTCTCCTGGGCCGGGCTCTGGGTATTCGCGGCCGCGAGCGCCTCGGGGTGGTGTTGCATCCAATCTGTAACGTAGGCACTATTTTCCGGCGTGGCTTTGACCCAGGCCACCGCCAGCGTGGGGTGTGCCTGAGCCCATTGGGCGACCAGGCCGGGCTGTCCCTGGTACTGATCCTGCTGAAACCAGGCTTCGATATCGGGACCGACGGGTTCACCGCTGCGGGCCCCCGAGTACTTCACAATCGGCCCCAGTTGACGCGCCACCCGTTCCCGCAACAGGTAATTACTGGCTCCCCAGTTGGAAGCCCCAGACGCCGCGGCATTGTACGAAACGGCCGACGGACGGGGATGGAAGTCGCCAGCGCCCGTAAAAGGCTGGGCGATCAGCTTCGAGCCCACGATTTGACCATCGGCGCCATAAATCAGACTCCCCTCGGCCTGATCGCGAAAGGCCGTCTGGCCAATGACCAGCAGGCCAACCGGGTAGGCCACATTGCACAACAGAACGGTCAGGAGCAGCAGCCAGAGATTCGCACGCACGTGAGGATTCATGATGGGATTCCAAAAGTCACAAATGTAAGAGTGCCGGAGTTGGCATGAAACGGGCCGTCCGGATTGGCGAGACGATTCCCCGATGGATTATGAAATTACGTGCAGCGCCACGAGCACGACATCGAGCAGCTTGATTCCCACAAACGGAACAATCACGCCTCCCAGGCCCCAGACGAGCAGGTTTCGGCGGAGCAGCGCGTCGGCACCAACCGGCCGGTACTCCACTCCTTTCAGAGCGATCGGAATCAACAGGGGGATAACGAGGGCATTGAAGATGACTGCCGAGAGAATCGCCGAGGTAGGCGAGGTCAAATGCATGACATCGAATTTCTTTAACCAGGGGAGCGTACCGGCGAACAGGGCCGGGACAATGGCAAAGTACTTGGCGAGGTCGTTTGCAATGGAAAACGTGGTCAAAGCACCGCGGGTCATCAGCAACTGTTTTCCGATCTCCACGACTTCAATGAGTTTTGTGGGATCGCTGTCCAGATCGACCATGTTGCCAGCTTCTTTGGCGGCCTGGGTGCCCGAGTTCATGGCGACCCCCACATCGGCCTGAGCAAGCGCGGGGGCGTCATTCGTACCATCCCCCATCATGGCGACCAGTTTGCCAGCGGCCTGTTCCTGTCGAATGTATTCGAGCTTGGCTTCGGGCGTGGCCTGGGCGATGAAGGCATCAACCCCGGCCTGCTCGGCAATCGCCTTGGCCGTCAAGGGATTGTCGCCGGTCACCATCACCGTGCGCAACCCCATGCGCCGCAGACGTTCGAAACGGTCGCGCATGCCCGGTTTCAGGATATCCTCGAGCACAACGAGGCCGGCGAGCTTGTTACCGTCGGCGACGAGCAGCGGTGTGGCGCCTCGCGAGGCCACATCGTTGACATGCTGTTGCACGCGGTCCCCCGCTGTGCCCCCGTGGCGTTCGACGTAGGTCACCATCGAATCGGGGGCCCCCTTGCGAATCTGTCGGCCATCGGGCAGATCGACACCGCTCATGCGAGTCTGAGCCGTGAATTCGATGAACCGCGCGTCGGCGGGACAGGCCGAGTCGAGCGGCAGAGCACCGGTCGCCAGGCGACTGGCCCCCGCCTTCGACTGCATCTGCTGAAACAATTCGACGATACTTTTGCCTTCGGGGGTCAGGTCGGCCACTGAAGACCACGCCGCCAGGCGTCCCAATTCGTCGGCCGTGTAACCATTCATCGGGACGAATTGCGTCGCCCGACGGTTCCCCATGGTGATGGTGCCGGTCTTGTCGAGCAGCAAGGTATCAACGTCGCCGGCCACCTCGACGGCTTTCCCGCTCTTCGAGAGGATGTTGGCGCGCAGCGCGCGGTCCATGCCTGCAATGCCGATCGCGGCCAGCAGGGCACCAATCGTGGTGGGAATCAGGCAAACCAGCAGGCCGACGAGCGTCGGAATGTCGGTTCCCAGGCTCCTCATGGGCTCGGCGGTACCGAGATACGATTGCATATAAAGTTCGGCATTGATCGCCATCGGATAGAGGGCGGCCGTGACGATCACGAAAATCAGCGTGAACGCCGAAAGCACGAGCGACAAGGCGATCTCGTTTGGGGTTCGCTGGCGAACAGCACCTTCGACGAGGGCGATCATGCGGTCGAGGAAGGAGCTGCCGGCACTGGCGGTGATCCGCACGATGATCCGATCCGAGAGGACGCGGGTCCCCCCGGTCACACCCGAATGATCGCCACCGGCAGAACGAATGACGGGGGCCGATTCTCCGGTGATCGCGGATTCATCAACCGAAGCCAGCCCCTCGATGATTTCGCCGTCGCCGGGAATGATCTGCCCGGCTTCGACGACAACACGGTCGCCAGCGACCAGCGAGGTCGATGCGGCGTCTTCGATTTCACCGTTGTCGCGCAGGCGGTAGGCGGGCGTTTCACGGCGTGTTTTACGGAGCGAATCGGCCTGGGCTTTGCCGCGTGCTTCGGCGAGGGCCGTGGCAAAATTCGCAAAGAGGATCGTCAGGAAGAGCCAGACATCAAGTGACACGAGATACCCCAGCGATGTCTGCGACGGATAGCCCATGAGCTTGGCAATCGTGAAGATGAAGCTGAGGAGCGTCCCCACTTCGACCACAAACATCACCGGATTTTTCCATTGGATGTCTGGGC
>JAFEBR010000510.1 GCA_018242565.1 Planctomycetota bacterium
CATTGAAATTCGATCGCTGGCCCGTGAAGCCGGCTATCGCTCGAAAGTGGCCGTTTCATGTATCGATCAGAAGATCGATGCCGTCGGGGCGGGCGTGGGGGTTCGGGGCTCACGTATCAAGAATATCGTCGATGAACTGGCAGGCGAGCGGATCGACATCGTCCTCTGGAACGATTCGCTGCAGGTGCTGGTTCCCAATGCCTTGCAGCCGGCAGAAGTCGAAGACGTCATTCTGTGCCCCATGCTGGGCCGTGTGATCGTACTGGTAAAAGACGATCAGCTTTCATTGGCCATCGGTAAACGTGGCCAGAATGTGCGGTTGGCATCGAAGCTGGTCGGCTGGGATATTGAGATCATGACCCGCGACGAGCTGAACGACCAGCTCGACAAGTCGATCGAGGCATTCAGCCAGATTCCCGGAGCTCCCGACCAATTGGCCGAAAACCTGGTCGAACAGGGCTTCTTCAGTTTTGACGATCTGTCCGTGATTGAACTCGATCAACTCCAGGAACTGTCGGGATTGAGCGAGGAAGACTGCGAACCGATTGTTGAATACGCGGAACGCGAATCAGAACGGCTCGAAAAAGAACAAACGGCCCAGCGAGCCGAGAATCGCCGGTCGGCACGAGCGGCTGAAGAAGCCGCCGAGTCGGCTGAAGAACCGGCGGCAGCCGCCCCGAGCCTGGAACAGGCCAGTGAAGCAGAAGTCGAGGCGACGGGGGTTCCGGCACCGCCGACTCTGGCAGATGCCTCGCTCGACTCCCCAGCCGCCGATGTCGCAGGTTATACTGGAAGCCCGGCGGCTGAAACCGAAACAACCGAAGAAGAACCAGTCGCGGAACCGGCTGATGGCACGGCGAGTGAGTAATGGGTGGCAGAAGAGACATCCCGGCAGCTCCGGAGCCGCCGGGATGAGCGGATTTGA
The DNA here is from genome assembly GCA_018242565.1 of Planctomycetota bacterium. Classification (GTDB taxonomy): domain Bacteria; phylum Planctomycetota; class Planctomycetia; order Planctomycetales; family Planctomycetaceae; genus JACQFH01. Next base: position 926 of record JAFEBR010000510.1, read on the forward strand.
ACGAAGCAGTTTTGATTTCAAGATAGCGTTGCGTTTGGCAAGTTTGTTAGTCGTGGATGACGATCCACAATTCGGGGAGAACGCCTGTTGAAGATCCGGATATTCACGCTCGCTAAAGAGCTGAAGATGGACAACAAGGTCCTGATCGCGCAATGCCAGAAAATTGGCATTAACGTGAAGGACTCTGCTCTGGCCAGCGTGTCAGAGGAAGAACGGGATCGCATTCTGGCGCACCTGAAGGATTCGGCGACCAGCACGACCGAAGCGTCGGCGAAGCAAGAGACGCTTGCCCCGACGCGTGAACCAGTCAAACCGACGGGCGGGAAGGTCCGTACGATTCGCGCCCCATCGACGGCTCGCGAACGCCGTGAAGACGACGTGCCGGCCGAAGTCCCGGTAGCACCACACGTCGTGGCGGAAGAGCCCGATGCTCTACCCCCTGCTGCCGAGCCCCCCGTCGTGGCTGCGGTGACTCCGGCCGCCGATCGTACGAGTCCCGCTCCGGCACAACCGCCGGCTCCCAAGGCACCAGCCTTTGAGCCGGGTGTTCCGGTCCGGCCGACGGCACCGGTGATGGACCGGTCGATGCGGCAACTGGGAGGCTCAAAACCGGCTGCGACAACCAGCCCGGCCAAGCCCGCCGCAGCCCCCTCCGCCAAGGCGTCGGGTCCCCTTTCGGGCGTACGTAGCGGCAGCAAAATGCGCGATGCGGCATCGGGCATCAAGTCGACCGCGCCGGAAACACCAGTTGCCAAGGCAGCCGAACCGCCGGCCCCGGAGACTCCGGATGCGCCCCCGGCCGATGCGCCTCCCGACACCAACATTGCCGCCAGTGCTGCGCCCCCCGCAGCCACGCCCCCTGCACAGCCTGCTGCACCGGCTCCCTTGCGCCGCGAAGATTATCAGCCGGCATCAGGCGCGGTGCGAAGCATGGCGCCGCGGGGCAACATGACGCAGATTGCTCCTCCGGGAGCCGCTCGACGTCCTAAGACGCGCCCCACGCCGCAACTGCCGAAACTGGCTGAACCGCCTCCGGCTCCCAAGGCTCCGGCCGCTTCCGCCCAGGCCGAAGCTCCGGCCCAGAAGCCCGAAATGCGGTTGTCAAAAGACATGCTCGAAGCGAAGCCGCTGCACGAGCACATGCGTCAGCATACGGAAGAGAAAAAGCGAAAAGCGAAGGACGACTTCACCGAGGAATACACGGAAGAAGTCAAACACCCCGGTGCCAAGAGCGGTGCCAAAGCCGTGGGCACCAGTGGCGCCGGCTTGCTGTCGGAACGAAAAAACCGACAGGCCAAGCGGTCGCGCACCTCGATTTCAGAAGACGATGATTTCGCGGGCAGCGAGTCTGAACGTCTGCGCCAACACCGGATCCGCAGCCGACATCGGCACACTGGACCAGCACCGGCCAAGACCTCGGCCGAAATTTCGCACCCGATCACGTTCCGCAGCCTGTCGCTGGCCATGGGGCGTCCTGTGAAGGAACTGATGGGGATCATGGCACGTCGCGGGACGATGCCGATGATCAATATGTCTCTGGACGAAGAAACCGCTCTGGATCTGGCTATGGAGTGTGGTATCGACCTGCACATTCTGCGTGAACGCGACATCGAACAGGAACTGGCCGATTCGACCATCGCTGATGAATCGTCGACCACCCGCGCGGTCCGTCCCCCGATCGTTACGATCATGGGGCACGTTGACCATGGGAAAACGACCCTGCTCGATAAACTCCGCTCCACCAACGTGGCAGGCGGGGAAATCGGGGGGATCACGCAGCACATTGCCGCGTACCAGGTTCTGCACAACGGCAAGAAGATCACCTTCCTCGATACCCCTGGCCACGCGGCCTTCGGTGAGATGCGGGCCCGCGGGGCCAACGTCACCGACATCGCCGTGCTGGTCGTCGCGGCTAACGATGGTGTGATGCCTCAGACGATTGAAGCCCTCAATCACGCGCGGGCCGCCGGTGTGCCGATCGTCGTCGCGATGAACAAATGCGATCTGCCCGACCGCAACGAGCAACGCGTTTTGACCGATCTCGCCTCACACGAACTGCTGGTTGCCGACTACGGTGGCGATACGGAAGTCGTCCGGACGAGCGGTTTGACCGGAGCCGGTCTCGAAGACCTGCTGGAAACCCTGCTCACCGTGGCGGAACTGAAAGAACTGACCGCCGACGCCTCGCGACCGGCCCACGGGGTCTGTCTCGAAGCCTTCCGTGATGAAGGTCGCGGAGCACTGGCCTGGTTCATCGTACAAGACGGCACACTGCGAAAAGGGGACATCGTATTGTGCGGACAGGCCTTCGGCCGCATCCGCAGCATGTACGACGACCATGACAAAGAAATTGAAGAAGCCACTCCCTCGATGCCGGTCAAAGTGGCCGGTCTCGACATTGTTCCCGGTGCGGGCGATCGCTTCTTCGTGATGAAAGACTACGAAGAAGCCCGGACCGCGGCGGAAACCCGCCGTCAACGCGGTCGCGAACTGCAACTGGCACAACGCGGCAAGATTCGCTCGCTGCAGGAAATTCTGACATCGAGCGA
>JAFEBR010000511.1 GCA_018242565.1 Planctomycetota bacterium
ATGTCCGTGTGAAGACATACACGGAATTCGCCTGGGGCGCTCCAATCACCAGTGTGTCGCCACTCATGTCAATGGCACTGCCGAATCCCGAACCGCCTGTCAGGTTCTGGAACCCGAGGGTGTTGGCGTCCACATCGATCGGCCGCCAATAGAGGCCTTCGTTGACGTAGACATAGACCCTGTTCTGACCGGGGTCGGCAATGAACAACATCCTGCTGGTCGGGTCGTAATAGGTCACCGAGCCAAACTTGGAAGACGCTCCCGGCGCCGGATCGGGAAGTTTTTCGGCATACACGTTGGAAGCGGTTGCCGAGGGGACGATGCCATTTGTCACAAACGTCCGTACTGCACCGAGATCCAGACGTCCATTCGTTTCATCGTGACCGGGAATTCCGGCCATCAGGCGCGCGGTGCCATCGGAATTGGCCCACACGGCCACGGCCTGACCGAAATTGTCATTCTGGGCTGGGTTGGAGTCTTGCAATCGCACAGAGCCCGAAGACCGCGTCCAACTCGAGTAACCGGTCGAGGAGTCGCTGAAGTTGTAAAACACATAGGCCGAACCGGTCTGCGAGGTGGGACTACTTTGGCCGGGGGCCCCCACCACCACGTATTTTCCGTCGGCCGCTACCGCGGCACCAAACCGTGCGCCGTCGCGGGCTTCACTGGTGGCTTCGGCTTGCGTCAATCCGGCATCAGCGGTCAGGCGTGCCACGCGCACCCAGGTCGACCCCGTCAGATCGAACACAAACGCCCGGCCTTGCTGATTATGGCTCGCGTCTCCCGGATACGCGTAGTTGGTGGGGGCATCCCACTCGGGGGCACCGACGACGATGCGGTTGGTGGTGGCCGCCAGGGCGGCGCCGAATTGTTCTCCGGTTTGAGCATCGGACGCGGTCAGCGTCGTGGTGTATGCAATCGAGGCCACTGAGACCGAATACACGTACGCCAGGCCCGTACTGTTCGCCTGCGGGGCGCCCACCACGCCAAACGCACCGGCCAGCGAGACGGCCCGGCCAAAATCGCCCGAACCCGTCTGTTTCGATTGCTGTTGCCAGTTGCCATTGAACAACGTGAAGAAATAGGCCGCTTCATTGGAGTCGCTGTTCGCGGTCACTGGGGCGCCAATCAGAATCTCATTGCCGCGAACGGCCACGGCGGCACCAAAGTTCCGGTCGGGCGCCGAATCGTTGGCCACGATTTTCTGGCGCTCGGTCCAGATCCCGTTCGCGGTGGTGCGTTCGAAGACGTAGGCAGCGCCAAAATTGGCTTCCGTGAACGAATCGGCGGAGGGGTGAGTGGTGCTGGCATTGAGGTCGACGACCTGGCCGCTCGGGGTTTCTGACAATTGGATCGATTTCTTGTCGAAAGAGATCGCCTTCACATAATACACCCGCCCATCGATGAGGCCGATCGAATTGTTGCCGCCGCCCTGGTGATACAGCAGAGCCTGTCCGACCGTGAGAGTCGTCGGATTATCGAACACGACCTGGTCGAGACTGGCATTCACCGCAGCCTGGTTGAAACTGCGGCTGACGGCATTCGCCGGGGCATCACCCGGCGCGCCGATGATCATGCGGTTGCCATCGATGGCAACCGCGGCGCCGAAGTCGATACCGAAGTTGGCACCGAGTCGCAGGTCGCTGGGTTCGAGACGCGCCTGTTCTTCCCAGAACGAACCGTTCCAGGAGTAAACGAGCACCATGCCATCGCTGAGGTTACCCGTGGTCGCGCCTCCAGCGGTCGCCTTGGCACCGACCACCATGGTCAGCCCATCGCTGCTGACGGCGATCGACCGGCCGACCGTGCGCGGATCGAGCGCCGGGTTGTCGAGGGTGAATTGTTTTTTCTGCGTCCAGGTGACCTGACCGTCGACCGTGAGCGTGTGAAGTTGCAGCGTGTCTTTACTCGTCGCAGCCAGTTGCGCGCTATCCAGCGTGAGCACGGCGGCCTGATCGGCATTCTGCATCTTGAAGTCGGGCAATCCGTGGACGACCAGGGGTTCGACACCGCTGAAAGTGATCGAAGTCCCACCGATCTGGATCTCCCCGCCCCCCGGCACAGAACTGCTGGGGAGGTAGACGCCGCCAGTGGCCTGACCGTCGCCGGCGATATCGAGCCGATCGCCACCCCCGATGGCCTGTGTGCCGCCGTCAAACGTGAAGGCCAGAGGTGTCTGCGGAACCCCCAGCAGCAATTCGGCCGCGGTTGCCGTCGAGCGGACGCCGGCGGGGTATTCGGGGTTGAACGTAATGACCAGCCCGGTCCCCGAATGGAAGACTCGGCTGCCATCGGCTTCGGGCGTAATCTGGCGAATGTCCTGCCAATTTTCGGTAAAACCCGCCCCCGCAACATTCGCGACTTTGATGGGGTTGTTTGATCCATTGGCGATCCGGAATTGCCACGACGTTCCAGACCACTGGGTCTGAACGTAATACGTAGCCCCATTGAGGGCATGCCCGACAGCCACTTCGCCAGCGGCGAAAGCCACTTGCGAGACGGTCTGGCCCAGGGCCGCGTACTTCGACACCGTGACGCCGTTCACGACATTGGTCGCATCGGTCGCGAGCGACAGCTTCATGGAATCAGTGAGTGACGTTCCCGAGGCACGGTACACACCACTGAAATCGAGCACGACACCGCGATGCGACGCGAAATGAGAAACCAGACCCTGCTTATTGGTCGGACTGCTGGCGACCGGCAGGTCCTGAATGTTCTGCCAGTTGGCGACCAGCGTGGTACCCGTCGGGTCGCTCAGATCGGCGACAGCGACCGGCAGGCCGGCCGAATCGACCATGCGGAACTGCCATTGCGACCCATTGAACCGAGTTTCGACAAAATAAGTTCCCGGAGTGAGTGGGGTGTGGCCGGCCTGACCCGGATCGGAATCGTCGCGTGAGTAACTCACGTTTGCGAGCGAGTGGCCAAGTGCGCCTCGATCGATAATCGACACGCCGTTGAAATCGACAAATGCCGAGTCGTTGCCCCCCTGGCCGCTCAAGGTCAGCGTGTGACCGCTGGCCATCCGCACGCCGTTTTCGACGTTGAACGTGTCCTGGCCACCGCCGGCGTTGACGGTCACGTCGGTTTCATAGCGGGCACTGGTCAGTTGCACCACGTTCCCCGAACCCGTGGGGACGGTTCCGAGCGAAACGGTCAGACGCACGTTCTGACCGGTCAGTCGCGACGCTTGATTGATCGTTTCGCGCACGTTGACATTGACGGGGCGCAAAGAGTCGACCGCCAACGCGACCGTGGTGAACGGTCGGCTTAAGGCGTTTTCGCCAAATGCGGTCGAGAATACGTCGGCGTAATCGAACGCTGCGTCGCGATCGAGCGGGAACAGGTCGCGGAATTCCGTCTGGGTGAGCCCCAGGCTCGTGCGGCTGGTTTCTCCCGTGTCGCGCACGATGACCGCGTCGTCACCGCCCTGTACGTTGATGACGACAGGTACTCCCCGCGGGCTGGCGTTGCTGCCGCTGAAGACCGGCACATCGACATCCTGTTGGAAGCCGCGCATGGAATACAGTCCGCCGCCGACCGGGGCACCCAGGGTGATGCTGTCGTCACCGGCACCGCCATTCACCGTGAGCGAAGAACTCGCGCTGCCGTCGGTACTTTGTTCCCGGTGTGTCTGCTGGATGTCGATGGTGTCGTTGCCGGCTCCCGCACTGAGGACGACGATTTCTTCGTGCCGGTATTGCACGAGCGCCTGGCCGCCGCGGGTGATGGTCGTCGTATCGACGGTCGAGTTGCTGTTATTCGCTGCCGTCCAGTCGTAGTCATTGGTGACGACGAAATTCTGTGCGGTCTTGGTGGCCTGGTCGTTGATGAAGAGGGAATCGATCCCGGTGAGTACACTGCCGCCGTCAATGAGCAGGCTGCCCTTTAACCCACTGAGCGAGCCGGTGTTTTCAGCGCCCGGCGTCGTCCCCAGGTAGACCTTGTCGTAACCACCGCCCGTTTCGAGGACATACGACTGACCGGCTGATGTGCCCGCCACGTAGAACGTGTCATTGTTGGCACCCAGTCGAATTGTCGTGGACGGAGTCCCCACCAGGGTGACAGAGCCGGGGATCCCCAGTCCGGTCACCTGGTTACCGTTCAGGGTGCCCGTGGTCGACTGGTCGTTGCCCGAGTCGTCGAAGATGACATGTTGAGCCGAGACCGACACGGTTCCGGTGACGTATTGCAGACGCTTGTTGGTCGCGGCATGGTAGGCGGACAGCGAACTGCCGAGGGTGACTGTGGTATCCGTTCCTCCGTCGATCGTGGTTGTGCCGCCAAATGTGCTGTCGACCTGCAGCGAGTTGGTTGTGCCGCTGAGATGAATGTTGATTTGTTCCACCGTACTGATGATCGACTCCGTCCCCGAGCGGCTGACAAACCGCTGTGCGTAATACACACTGGCGGGAAGTTGGGGGACGAGCCCGGTCAGCCGTGTCAGTTCCGGATACGCGTCTTCCAGCAACAGTCGGTTGAGGACCGGGTTCCCCTGTGGGTACTGCGACAGCAATTGCAGCGTTTCGGGGCGTAAATCGACGCCGGCAAATCGGCTTGCGTCGTAGACTGACTTGCTGTTGATCAAGTCATTGAACGCCTGCGTGACAAGTTGCGACCGCGGCGTGGTGACAACCGGCACCAATCCGGCGGTCGTGGTGGTGTCGAGTTGTACCACGTTGCCACCCAGTGATGTCGACAACTGGATCGTGTCAGCGTCGACAACTGTGACATAGTAAGGCTGCCCGTCGGTGAGCCCGCCGATGGCCGTATGCCCTGGGCCGACGCGGTAAACTATCTTCTGCCCGTTCACCAGGCCGTGGGCCTGGGTGAAGGTGATTTGATTGTTTGACACATGCAGCGCCGTCGGGTCGAATGTGGCCGCCGGCGACAGGTTGGCCGTACCGGTGCCCCCGGCGAAGGTCAGCGCCGTTCCACCGGGCGCCGTCGCGAGTTGGATCTTCTTGGGATCGTTGTTGACAAAACTGACGTACAGCACCGTGCCGTCGGCCAGGCCCGCGGGGCGGGTGCCGTCGCCATGGTTGTAGACCACCGCCTGTCCGACGGTGAATCCGGGGCTCTTGGCAAACACGATCGTGCTGTTCGAGACGCTCGACAATTCGAACGACCTTGCGGTGGTGAACGAGTCGAACGTGCTGGTCGTGGCCGCGATGGGCGTGAGATCAATGAGCCCGGAACCATTCGCGTTCGTCGCGAGCTTGATCTTGGTGGGGGAGATTCGCACCACGTAATAGACGTTGCCATCCGTCAGGCCGCCGACACTGGTGACGGTTCCATTCCCGCCATTGTTGACAATGTTCGAGGCGTGATAGACGACCGCCTGGCCGCTGGCAAAATCATGAACCGTTGTGAAGGTGATCGAATCTTCGGCCGCATCGACATTCGTGTGGGCATTAAACAGCGCCGTCCCCAGAGCGACGACCGTGTCGGGCGTGACCCCGCTGGGGCTGGTCAGTGTTACCGCGGTCAACAGATCGGCCGAGGCCGACAATTTGATCGTCGTGTCATCAATCTTGATGACGTAGTACACCTGGCCGTCGGTCAGTCCGCCGATGGGCGTGTTGCCGGCGGTGACGTGGTACACCACTTGTTGCCCGTTCGACAGGTTGTGCTGCGCGCCAAACTTGATCTGGTTGTTGACGATCGTCAGGTTGCCGCTGAACGACTGCGTCGGCGAAACATTGATGACCGCCGTGCTGCCCGAATCGAGGTGGGCGAGTGTCACCTGGTTGCTGTTTTCGCCGATCAGCGTTCGGAGCACGGCCACAGGCTGACTTTGGTCGTTCAGGTCGTGCACGAGATAAACGGCGCTGGCGTCAACTGAACTCACGTAATAGACCGTATTCGCCGTCAGGCCGGAGATGGGGGACGGTCCCTGGTTGTTGACCCGGAACACAATCTCGGCACCGGTCTGGAAGTCGAGCAGGGCGTCGCGGGCAACCTGCGGCAACTTGGTGTTGAGGTAGGTATCGATCGGCCGGGTCGCAGCGCTAAGCGCGTCCGCCAGTGACTGCAGTTGCGACGTCGTCAGTCCATCGAGCGTGGGGGTGATGGAATTCAGGTTGCCGATCGTGTAGTCGGCCCCGAACAAGTCATTGTGGGTCCCGACGAGTGTGTTCGTCCCTGAACCCAGGCCTGTCACGCCAATCGATGTGACCTGGTTGACATTCGGAGTTCCCTGACTCGGTGGCGTGGCCTGGCCATAGACGTTCAGGATGTCGTTCGATCCCGCTTCGCCGAAGAAGGCGACGATCCCGCTCAAGTCGGCGAGCGGACTGCCATCCTGCCCCACATTGAGTGTGTCATCACCGGCCCCGGCGTACACGAACACCTGGGTCGTCGTTCCCGCCCCGGCGACTCGCATGGTATCGCTCTGGCCGGTCAGTTTCACGAACACGTCAATCCCCGCCGTACCGGGGGAATACGTCATCGCTGTCGTATTTCCCAGATTGGTGATCTGGCTGGCGGTGACCAAACCATCAGTGATGGCCGTAGGACGGCCGGCTGCACTGAGGTACAGACCATCGCGAGCGGCCCCGTTGGCACCACTGCCGGCATCGATCGAAACGGGTGCCGTGAAGGTGGCCAGAGTCCCTTGGGTCAGTTTCGAGAACGGATAGTCCTGCGCAGTACCAAGGTCGTTGAAGACGCCGTTAACCAGGAACAAGGACCGGGCCGCGTTGCTCGAGAGGTAGAAGCGATCGGCTCCTGCGCCTCCCATCAATGTCAGCGCAGCCGGGGCGGCCTGCACGAAGAACCGATCGTCGCCTGCCAGGCCCGCAACCTTTGTCGGAGCGTTAATGCCCGCGGGGTTGATGAGATCAATATAGTCGAGGTTGCTGCCGCCATAGATTTCGACCTGTTCGCCGACGATGTCGCCGGCCAGCGTCAAAATGGCGCCCGTCACGTCGAAGTCCTTGGGGGCGTTCGACAGTTGCCCGCCGCGAATCGTGACCGTCTTGTTACCTGTGGTGCCCCCCTTGATGGACGCGCCGGTTGGCAACGTCACGTGATCCCCGGCTTCGACCGTGACATTGCCCTTGTTCGCCAGGATCCGACCTTTGCTGAGTGTGGTCCCGAAGAAGGTGGTGTCTGGAGTCTCCAGAACGTTGAGATTCTCATCGTTCAGGACCGAGTCATGAACTGTCAGGAAGAGATCGCCATTCGGGGTGTTGACGTCCAGCACATTCACGGCACCGCTCATTTCGGTGAGCGCAATGCCATTGTTGGCCTGGGCGACGAGCCGACCCGTGGCCGGAGCGTAAGGTTCAATTTCGAATCCGTCGGTGGGGCGCTGTCCGCTGCCACCTCCCAGGATCTCGAGCGCATTGACCGCCGTGCCGATCGTCGCGCCCGCTGCTGTGGCGATCAGGTCGAGTTTCCGTCCCTGCACGTCGGCTTCAGGGTCGTCTCCGTATTCCAGGATCGAACCGGCTTTCGCCACGAGCACCACGTCGGATACGCGCGACAGGACCTTGTCGACGTTCAAATTGCCCGAGATTTCGGCGAGGTAGACACCATCGGTCGCGAGAGCGATGACAGCACCCAAGGCCTGGTACGACGAGTTGATTTCCAGAAAATCGGTCGCCGTGCCGATGCTGCCATCCCGGGCGCTGAGCGACACCCCATTACCGATGACCCAGGGAGTCTGCCCGACAGGTGTCGCTGAATCATTGGCGACACCGAGAATTGAGGCGCCGGCGCCCAGCGTGGCGAGAGCCACGTCACCAAATTCTGACCAGATCGTATCGACATGGAAATCGCCACTGCGTTCGGTCAGTGAAATGCTGCCACCCAGGTGGGCAGCGACATTGCCTGGAACGATCGTATCCGACTTGAAACTCACCCGGGCGTCCGTGGCGGGATTTGGCGAGTTGATCGTGAGGTTGCCGCCGGTCTGAATCAGGTCGAACTGGAAGGCCGCATCGACCGCAGTGGCCTGGCTGTAACTGGGGAAAACCCGTGGATCGTATTCAGGTCCGCTCGAATCACTGTTGACCTGCTGCGAGACACCGTCGCCAGGCTGCGCAGGGGTCTGGGTATTGATCCGGTAGGCGAATGTCGTTCCCGCCGTGCCTTGGGTTTCGACTTCACGCTGAGTGGGCTGGATGAGCAGGTCCACGAGACCGGGGGTTACGATTGTCGAACCGATGAACAGCGCATCGGTGATGGTAGACGAACGGACACGTCCCTGCAGGTTGAGGAAGACACTGTCGCCGGCAGCGATCTTAAGATCGGTCTGACCGGTCGCGAGCACCAGGTTGACATTCAGCCGATCGGCCGTATTCGCCCCCACCGTCTTGCCCGCCAGCAGGTCGAGAGTCCGCGTCCAGATCGTGGGCGTATTGGAAGAGCCGGATTTGTTGAGGATGGCTCCATGGGGGGCCAGAATCTGAGTCGTTCCAATCGGGTTGTAAATGGAATACCCCAGGGCTTGCGCGACCGGAACCTTGGCGGCGCTGGGGGAGTTCAGCACGACGTTGGAACCAGTACCATCGCTGGTGATCCGGATGTCGGTGGGCGGCACCGTGGCCGAAACGTCAAACGTGAACCCCGTGACTTGATTGGCGATAAGGTTCACGGTCGGATGGGCGTTCAGGTTGACGGTCTGAATCCCGTTGATGACCAGGTCTTTGCTCGAGTGGTTGGTCAAGGTCACCGTTTGGAATGCTGCGGCGGTACTTAACGTGCCGTGGCCTTTGATGATACTGGCGGGGGCGGTGAGGCCATCCTGACTCCCCAACACGGCCGCCGTCATCGTGATCGACTTGGACAGATCGGAATTGGAATTGTTGATCGGGTCGACCGAGACCGTGGATGTTGCCAGCGTGTCGTTGAGCTTGGCCGTGCCCAGCGTGACATTGATCAACTTCGTGATTTTTCCGTTCTTGTCGATTTCGAGTTCCGGGTTCGGTGCCGAGAGCACCGCCAGATCGCCGTTCCAGTCAATTTCGCGGGTGGCGTTCAATGCGCCGTTCTCGTCGCCGGCGCTCCCCCCGCTTCCATTTTGCCAGGCGAATTCCCGGGCGTACCGGTCGAATTTGGTGAACTGCTGCGAGGCATTCACGTTGATCGTACCGGCGGAGACCAATGACCCGGGATCGGTGGTGATTAACGCCGATCCGTTGTAGTCGATCTTGGCTTCCGCGTTAGGAATGCCGACGAGCGCGTAGGCGGTCGCTGTCGCCGATGAGCTCAAACTCAGGTCTTCGTGTGTCGAGTTGATCGTCACCGTGTCGCCTGTGACTGACGATCCACCGGCGAGAGTGACGATCGTTTTATCGTAAACGGTCGTCAGGGCATTGGCATTTGCACCTGATCCGAGTCCGTCAGCTTCTTCGTCGGCGGTGTTGGTCAGGTCGAGTTTGGTCACTCGCGCACCAATCGTGACTGCTTTTCCTTTCAGCAGGGCATTCTTGCCGATCGCCAGGCTGGTGAGCGCGTTGTCGCTGCTGCTGCCGAGGTTCAGAGTCGTGGTGTTGGTGGCAACCGCTACACCGCCCCCCGCCGTGATGTCCGAATCGGCGGTGGCCTTGGTGCTGCTGAGGGCTTCGACCAACAGAGTTTCGGGTGTCTCGAGAGTCACTGACTCGCCGATGTCGACGCTGGAATGATGCGACACATTGGTCGTAACCGTGGCACCAGCCACCGCCACCAGGCCCCCACTGACGCCGCGGCCTTTGCCGAAGGCATCTTCCCTCGTGGTGGACAGAATCGTGATACCCAGGGCCGCCAGCTGGGGGCTTCCCGGAGCGCGAATCACGGCATTCTTTTCGACAACCACCTGGCTCTGAGTGTCGATCGTAATCGTGGAGTTCGAGATGCCCACCGAGACGATCCCGCCGCCATCCCCCTCGGCGACGGCTGAGCCAGTCGCGTTTGCCGTCGATTCAATGTCGACACTTTGGACCGCGGTCAGCTTGGCCCCGGCGCCGATCGTCGTCGTCGACTGTGGCGTCATCGTGAGATTCGTGGTCACTGCCGAGACCTGCACCAATCCGCCCGCAGCGCCGCTCGCCGAAGAGCTCGACGTGTTGTCGGTATCGTTAACGGGAGCATTGTATCCCGCCATCGACGTGATGATCAGGTCCTCGCCTGCGTTCAATTGGGCATTCGGTTTGACTTCCACCGTGACGACGGGTGCGACCGTGACCGTATCATCGAGCACGGTCACCGCCACGGCGCCACCACCCGCAGATGTATTGGTGGCGTCGGCATCAACACGGGAATCCGCCTGGACGACTAGATCTTTCGTCACGGTGACCTGTCCGCCAATGCGGGCATGGACTTTGGGTGAAGCGGTCGCCGTCACCGTCGCCACGCCGACCTGCACGAGCCCACCCCCCGCCGCGGCAGCGCCCGACAGCGCTCGATCGTTGGCCGTGACCTCGACAGTCAGATTGGCCGCACCCGAAGCCGCACCGTTGGGGCCGCCGATATTCCCCAGCATCTCGGCTTCGGTGGTGCTGGTATCCGAAGCGTTGGGCAGACTGATGGCGATATTGATGCCGCCGCCGCCGTAGTTGGCCGTGTTCGCCTCGGCGAAGTTCTGTGAAACGGCAGTCACCGTGATGTCGCCTGCGGTGTTGGTCGTCGGTACGGCGATCGTCGCGCCCGCTCCCACCGAGGCTTTCGTCGTGGAATTCACCTTAGAGTCGATCTGCAGTGCCGAAACCCCGATCACACCGCCACCGGTTGAGCGGCTGGTTGTCGAGGCCTTGGTGCTAGTGGTAGCTGACACGGACAGCGAACCAGCCATCAGATTGATGACCGAGGCGTCCAGAATTGTGGCGGAGGTTTCGCGTGAGAGGGTCGCCTGGGTAATGCCGGTCGAGACGGCGACTCCGCCCACGCTGCCGACGTTGGTCACCGGAGTGGCCGAACTCGTATCGGTGGCCGAAATTTCCAGGCCGCCACTGGTGATCGTGTTCGTGCCACCCAGTGTGGCCAGAGTTGTGCCAACCACGGTGGCGTCCGAGAACATGACTCCGATGCCAATCAGGCCGCCCGCTCCACCCCGAATCACCGGGTTGACTGTTTCGGTCGATTTGGCCTGGGCTTTGATGGAATGCCCGACCGCCGTCAGCACGTCATCAGCCAGCGAGACTTTGGTGGTCCCGCCGATGTTTGTCGAGGCGGCGAAGAGCGAGGCGGCGGCACCAATTGCGATCGATACCGAGACGGTCGTCGCCGAGGCGGAAACGCTGGGCGTCGAGGTCGCCGTCACCAGGATGTCTCCCGAGGCGGTGATAGTCGAGCTTTCGATCGCCGCCAGCACGTTGTCGCCAATCGTGTTGTCGACGAGGCCGCCACTGACGCCCACTCCGACGACGCCGCCAGCAATCGACAGAGCCACCGTGGTCGCGTCGATGGTCCCCTGGTCGAATGTCGAAACCGTGACGCCGGCCGCCGACGTGACGTGACTATCGGTGATCGAGGACTGCACGGCGTTGCTGAGTTTGTTTTGTGCGAGCAGGAAGCCCACTGCTTCGCCGAGGCTGATTTCCGAGACGGCGATGGCCGCCGCGGCGGCAAAAGTCGTCGAGTCAATCGCAGCGGTCTCCGACGCCGTCACGGTCACCGCTCCGACGGTTGTGGTCAGGTCGTGGGCATTGTCGATTTTCGCCTGGACGACGTTCTGCACCGAGTTGTCGGCGATGGCGACACCGACGGCGATTGCGATCGCTCCTTCACCACCAAAGGCCACCGCCAGCGTCGCGGCGCCGGCGACCGTCGAAATGCTCGACGTATCGGTCGCCGAGACCGTGACCGTCTTTGCGTGAATACCCGCCGTCGCATCGCCGTCGATCACCGCGGCGACTGTCATGGCGATTCCGTTGACGGCGTAGACACCGGCACCGCCCGCGGCCAGTCCGACACCGCCTGAGCCACCCACGGCGGCCGAAAAGGCGCCGACGAAGGCGTCGATCGACTGTTGCGCGGTGGCTGTCACGGTCAGCGTGCCGCCGGTCGCATTGACGCTCGAATTGAGGATCTGGGCCTGCACTTCGCCCGGCTCATTTTTCAGGATTTCCGGTGCCGACTTGGCGTCGGTCGGGTCTTTCTGTTCCGTCCCGATCAGGTTGTGGGCGACGGCGGCCCCAATCGCCAGGCCCGCCCCGACTTCGGCCCCCACGCCGACCGCCACCGAGGCTCCCACCACGACGGCGGAAATCTCAGGGGTGGAGACGGTAAACGTCCCCGTCTGTTTATTCTTGACGATGATCACCGACTTGCCGGTCGTGCGGTCGGTGACCGACCATTCGAGCCCCGTATCGTCTGACGAATCGGTCTCGCTGGCTCCCGGGTCGACCTTGCGGACCGTCACCGCCAGATCGTCGGGATTTGTCGACATTTCAATGCCGTTCCCCGTTTGCGCCAGCAGGTTGCGAACCGTTGTTTTGACCGTGTTGTCGCTGTTGTAATCGGTGGGGTTCGGTGTCCCCTTCTTGTAGAGGACGTTGGAAATCGTGGTGTCGCTGTCGAGCAGTTCCGTTTTCGCGGCATCGTCGAGTTGCGATGTGAATATGTCTGCCGAGACGGCGGGGGTCAGTTTGTCGCCGGGGGAGGCCGAACCCGCTTCGGCCGTGACCGAAACATTGCCCGTTGCCGTCAAGGCGCTGTTCTGCACCAGCGCATTGGTCTTCGAGTGAATCACGTTGGTCGACTCGGCCCCGGCACCACTGATCGCAATGCCGGCGGTCTGCGAAATTGCGGCCGAGACCGACGCGGCGACCGAGACCGTGTGGATCGACGCATGGCTCGTGGCCGACACGGTGATTGCGCCGGTGCTGTTGACGTCATCCGCATTGGCAATCGTGGCTTCGACCCGGTTTCGAATTTCGTTGTCCGCCAGCGAGACGCCGATCGAAATCGAGGCCCCGACTTCTCCGGCGATCGACGCGGCAATCGCGGCCCCGACGGCGACCGACGAAATGCTGCTCGTATCGGTCGCTTTGAGGGTAATCCCCTTCGCGTGAATTCCCGTGGCGCCATCGCCATCAATGGCGGCCTGAATCCAGGTGGCCACCTGGTTCGTGGCGTTCGAACCGGCTCCGCCGAGCGATACGCCCAGTTCCCCCTTGGCCGTCACCGCCACTGAAGCCGCGACCACGACCGCCGAAATCGTCGAGGTCGATGTCGCCGTGGCCGACAGGCTGCCGTTCGGGGCACTGACGCTCGCCTTGCTGATGTACGAACGCACTTCAAACGGTGTCAGGCTGTCGTCGTCTTCTTCCTTGCCGATGCGGTTGGTCGCCAGCGAGACGCCAATTCCCAACGCGGCCGGTCCGCCGCTGCCGGCGACCGCCAACCCCACCACGATCGCCGTAATGGTTCCGTTCGCCGTCGAGGTGATCGTCACGTCGGCGGCACTGGTGACGGCGCCGTCGGCGATGTACGCATTCGCGTTGCCGCTGATCTCGTTGGTGGCCGAGGCTCCGCCACCCGAGATCGCGAAACCTTCCGAACCGGTGGCGACGGCGACCGACGCCGCCACGCAGTACGCGGTGATCGAACTCGTCTGGGTGGCGGTAATCGTGACACTGCCCCCCGACGTGGCCTGCACGTCGTTGGAGCCACTGATGTAGGCCTTCACGTCCGATGCGATATTGTTGTCGGCGACCGTGACACCGACCGTGATGGCGACCGTCTTCGAACGGGCAATCGCGCCACCCACCGTGTACGCCGTGATCTGGGCTTTGTCCTGCGACGCGGTAATCGTCAGTGCCCCGGCGGCATGCACGATCGAAGTATCAATATAGGCGTGGACATGGTTCGTGATTTCATTGACCGCGACCGAAATGCCGACCGAGGCCGAGATGTCGGAACCACCGAACAGCCCCGCCACAGCGAGTGCCCCGGCGATGGCCATAATGGTCGAATCGTCGGTGGCCGACAGGGTCACACCACCGCCGTTGGCGAACACGCCGCGGGCACCGCCGCAATTGAGAATGTACGCCTCCGTCGTGCAGTCGATCGTATTACCCGAACCCGCACCGGCACCGCTCCCCTTAAGCCCCTGGCCTCCGCCGCCGTCGGCGACCGCCACGCCAATCGTCCAGGCGGTGATCTTGGGGGTCGAATGAGCGGTGAGGTCGATGCTGCCGGCGCTGGTGACTTTCGAGTTCTCAATATACGCCGCAGTATCTGTGTGCGTCTGATTGATGGCGATCGAGACGCCGGCGGCCACGCCCGATTTTCCCGATTTCGGAATCGCCAGCCCGACTCCCCCAGCGAGAGCGAAAATCGTCGATTGATCTTCGGCCTTGATGTTGACACTTGGCGTCACCTTGAGCGATGTCGCGATGTCGGTGGCATCGGTGATGTACGCCTGGCTGGCGTTCCGGATGCGATTGATCGAAATCGCACCGCCGAGTGCAAATGAACCGGCCACGGCGCCCGCCACGGTGATGTTCGTGATCTTGCCGTTGTAATTCGCATGCACATCCAGCGTCCCGGCCCGCACGCTGCCGACGATGTGCTCGATCGACGCGTTAACGACGTTGTTGCCGGTCGCCAGCGGATCGTTCGGATCGCCCCCCAGGAACGTGTACGAGACCGAGGCCCCGATCGCGCCCGAGGCCCCCTTGGCGCCGACGCCCGCGATGCTGATCGCACCGGTGATCGAATTCGCCGTCGAGGTGTCACTGGCCGTGACCGACAGCGCGTTGCCGGCGAACAGATCGGCACCGTTGTGCACTGCCGTGTTGTTCAGATCGCCGATATTCGAGATTTTCGCCGTGACTTCGTTGTGAATCCAGTTGAGCGACACCGAACCGGCCCCGGCGATATCCTGGGCACCGCCGCCGCTGACCGCTAGCGCGGCGATCTGCGTATCGAGCCCCGGGGGCAGGGCGGTGGGCTTCGCAAACGTGGCATCGACGGTGATGTTGCCGGTGTCCGCCATCACGATCGAGTTGTCAATCAGCGAACTGACCGTGTCGTGAACATTGTTGTATGCAAAGGCGAACCCGATTCCCGCGGTTCCCTTGAACGACGCCCCGACGTTGCCGGCCAGCGTGGCAATCGAA